>NZ_JASCAJ010000024.1:0-219216 GCF_029967895.1 Acinetobacter sp. V89_7 | reverse complement strand
AGCATAGTGATATGTGAAGCTGACCAATACTAATTGCTCGTGAGGCTTGACTATACAACACCCAAACAGTTGTTGTATCAAGATAAATTCGATACGAATACTTGATTTAGTGAAAGCTAGAACATAAAATACCGACTCAATAGTCCAATCCGTTAAACTCATTTGGTACAAAGTACGGCACATACTGTGAAATACAATCCACAGTCTGAATAAGACCCGAAAATGTCCATAAACAGTTTGCTGGCGACAATAGCAAGAGTGAACCACCTGATCCCTTCCCGAACTCAGAAGTGAAACCTCTTCGCGCTGATGGTAGTGTGGCGTTAGCCATGTGAGAGTAAGTCATCGCCAGCTTTTAAATACTAAGCCCCCTTAACATACGTTAAGGGGGCTTTTTTATGCCTAAAATAAGTGGAAAACCAATTAACTTTCTACCACTTAACTTAATTCTTTTAAAATTGCCGCGTTAAATTCAGGAATATCATCTGGATTACGTGATGTAATCAGTACCCATCCGCCTGTATTGCAGCGATGAACGGCTTCATCTACCCAGTTTGCTCCTGCATTTTCAAGATCTAGTCGGATACTTTTATACGACGTCAGGTTTTTATCTTTAATGCGTTCTGCATTGATAAATACCCACGGCGCATGGCAAATCGCGGCGATGGGCTTTCCTTGGTCGGTAAAGTGTTGAATAATGTTGAGCGCGTCTGAATTTAAACGCAATAAATCGGCATTGACGGTACCACCTGCAATGACGAGTAAGTCGTAGGCTGAGGGATCAACATCAGCTAAAGCCAAATCTGGCGAATATTTTTCACCTAATTCTTGATCTCCAACAACAGTTTGAACCGCTTTGTGATGCTCAGCAGCATGCTGTGTAGCAAAACCTTTTGATTTTAAAAATTCGAGTGGTTTGATCAGCTCGTCATGTTCGATACCTGCATTTGAGGTAATAAAAAGCACATGTTTGGTCATTGTTGGTCTCGTTGTTGTCATGAGTGCTTCAAGACTAACCAATACCTTTACCCAACCGTGTTGCAGTTTTATACGTGAACTGTGTCGTTAGATCAAATTTGTAAGGATTCAATACCTTTTCGATTGAATCGCAGTCATGGAGGATGATGTTTATCTTTATATTAACTCTGAAGGATTACGAGTTTCGGGTTTGAGCGCAACTTTCATCAGCGTTCGATGAATAAATCGTAATTTATCGAGTACCCCGTTAGATAGAGTAAACGGATAAGCATCGCCCAATCCCATACTTCGGTTTAGTGCATTGAGTGAGTAACTTAAAGCAAACCAGTTGTTAATGGTATGCTCAAAGTCGACAGATCCAATCGGTGATTCTTTGAAGTGCATATCCGGATCGTTTTTACGATTGGCTTCGATACACAGACCTGAATGATAAGCCGTGTCTAGGGTATCCATCATATGTAAATAATGCGCCCATGTTTCAGCCCAGTCTTCCCATGGATGTGCACAGGCATAGCGACTGATATAAAACTCTTGCCAGTTCATGATTGGCCCATTTTCATAATATTCTTGTAGCGCTTGGCCATAGTCTAGTCGTTCATCGCCAAAGAAATAGCGAAACTCTTCAAGCCAATCTGGATATAAATAGGTCATGACATCAAAGTAATAATGCCCACTTTCATGACGGAAATGTCCCAAAACGGTTCGATAGTTTTCGCCCATATCGAGTCGAGTTTTTTCACGATGAACCACATCAGCCTCACTGGCATTGAGGGTGATGGTGCCCATATGATGACCAGTCATCACGGGTTGGTTTGGCAAAGGTACTAAAAAATTAAATCTTAGACCATAACGATCCTGATCGTTTTTTTTGGGACGTGGAAAGATATTGAGTTGTTGAGTCAGATATAAAAAACGGCGTTTGGCTTGTTCAAGTCGATGCCAATACATCGTGCTGTTGTTAATGGATAAGTCCGGAATCGTATGCGTAAGCCGACACGATTCACAGTAAATATTCGGGTCATCTGCTGAAACCATCCAGTTACAAGCATGATGATGGTGGTAGTTGTAGCAGGGTTTATATAACTCTCCTGCATCGTCTGGATTCAGGCTTTTCCACTTTAGTTCTTCAATTCGATCAAAAGTTCCAATCGTCTTGCGATTCACTTGATAGCCCAGCAACGCATTGCAGTTTTGACAAAAGGTATTGTTAAAAAATACCTGATGATGGCAATTGTGACAGTAGAAAACTTTCATAGGAATGATCTTTTATGACGGTGGAGAACTGCTGGGCCTGATAGAGACAACAGTAGAAGACTTGATCAAGCTGATCAACCAATGCACATTACAGTTTCAATTATACGTGAAATTGTTGCCGATGAAATCATCTGAGCAAAGAATATGCTGGGCCATTTAATACTCGATTGAATAACATAATGATCGTAAAAGCCAGATGAGTGGCTTTGCCAAAGGTCTTTTTTTGTTACCGAAACACAGTGTATTTCCATACTCAAAGCGATAATGATAAGCACATAAGCCAGAAAGAATCTATAAATTCGATAGATGACAATAAGGAACCAGAATGACAACAAGCTCCAAAAAACCAATCGAATATCCACTTTATGTGGCTGGAAAAGCCAGTAAAACCGGGCAATGGCTGGATGTTCATCATAAATATACCGGTGAGGTGTATGCACGTGTTGCAGTCGCTGATGCCAAGACCCTAGAAAAAGCGACTGTTGCAGCGGTACAAGCCGAAGCTGATATGGCAGCGCTTAAGCCGTATCAAAAGCAGCAGATTTTACTGCATTGTGTGCGACGTTTTACGCAAGAAAAAGCGCTGCTGACTGATATTTTAATAGCAGAGGGAGGCAAACCACGCGCTGCAGCCGCTGCTGAGGTTGAGCGATTGATCAATACCTTTCAACTGGCGGCCGATGCGACCACGCAAATGGATGCTGGCCGGGTGATGCCACTGGCAGTGACGCCTGTTGCGGCAGCTTATGAAGGCATGGTGAAGCATGTGCCTATTGGGGCTTTGTCGCTGATTAGTCCGTTTAACTTTCCACTGAACCTGACCGCACACAAGATTGCACCCGCCATTGTGGCAGGTTGTCCTTTTGTACTCAAACCAGCCAGTTTGACGCCTATTAGTGCCCTCAAGATTGCTGAAATCTTGGCTGAAACTGATCTGCCTCAAGGAGCGTGGTCGATACTGCCTTGTGAGCGCAGTGCGGCAGATATTTTGGTAACTGATGACCGTTTTAAAATGCTAAGTTTTACTGGTTCAGATCAGGTGGGATGGGATATGAAAGCCCGAGCTGGCCGTAAAAAGGTTACGCTTGAGCTTGGTGGCAATGCTGCGGTCATGATTGAGCCTGATACAGCGCTAACAGACGCTTTGATTGATCGTTTAATTGCGGGAGCATACGGTCAGTCAGGGCAGGTGTGTATTAGCGTACAGCGTATTTTGGTTCATAGTGATCTTTATGCCGAGCTGAAAAAGAAACTACTGGCCAAAGTTAAAAAACTCAAAGCGGGTGATCCGGCACAGGAGTCGACAGTAGTTGGGCCAATGATCAAGGAAAAAGAAGCGGTTCGCTTAAAAAAATGGATAGACAAAGCAGAGAAGAAAGGCGCCAAAATTTTGGCAGGTGGCGAACTTAATGGTGTTTTATTTGAGGCGACGTTGTTAGAACAGGTGGATGAAAATCTCGAGATTTATAAAGATGAAGCCTTCGGGCCTGTTGCCATTTTAGAAAAATACAAAAATTTTGAGCAGGGAATTGCCAAAATAAATCGCAGTCGTTTTGGCTTACAAGCAGGTGTATACACTCAAAATCTAAACAAAATGCTGTATGCATGGGAGCATTTACAGGTGGGTGGGGTGATCATTAATGATATTCCCACTTTCAGGGTAGATAACATGCCTTATGGAGGCGTCAAAGATTCCGGTTTAGGGCGTGAAGGAATTCATTCCGCTGTTCGGGATATGCAAGAAGAGCGCCTATTAGTCATCAAAAACGGCTAAGCTTGAGTATCCAGCACTGTACAAAAACTGTTCCACGTGGAACAGTTTTTTCTTTGAGATGGTGATATCTGTTAAGCCAGCCTGATCAACAGATCGACTAAAAATATATTTTTGCTTTAAAAATAGGCAAATCTGATTGAAATGATTATCCAGTTCATGAATCAATGCATCAAAAAAGAGAAAATCTTGATAAAAACAGGTATTGTTCAAGCATAAGAAAGACAAAAACCACATGAACCATCTTTAAGGAAGAAGGAACAGTTTTTTGTCTGTTTGGGGTATGTCGTGACGCTTACCCAGCGAGGCTGCCATCAATACGTTCAAGATTTTACAGGTGGTATTTTTCTTGCAGTAATCAATAAAAATTTAAGCAAGAAAAACCAGGGAATTTATATTATGACTGATACTCGTGAAAACTGGTCCTCGCGATCAGGTTTTATTATTGCTGCGGTGGGGTCTGCCGTGGGCTTGGGCAACATCTGGCGTTTTCCTTATGTGGCCTACGAAAATGGCGGTGGTGCATTTTTAATTCCATATTTACTGGCACTGATTACCGCAGGTTTACCGCTGTTATTTCTCGATTATGCGGTGGGGCATCGCAGTAACAGTTCACCACCCAAAGCTTATCGTAAATTATTTAAAGGCGGCGAAACGCTTGGATGGTGGCAGGTCTGTGTCTGTATCGTGATTGGGCTGTACTACGCCAGTGTACTCACGTGGGCTGGTAGTTATATTTACTTCTCCGTCGGTCAAATGTGGGGCAGTAATCCAGAAGATTTTTTCTTCAATACTTATTTGCAAACCAGCAAAGCATCGGGGCTTGATCTGACTTTTGTAAGTCATTTGTTCTGGCCAATTCTGGGTATCTGGGCACTGACCTTGATTATTTTGTATGGTGGCGTGAAAAAGGGCGTAGAACTCTCCAATAAGATCTTTATGCCATTGCTTTTTGTTTTGTTTACCATTTTGGTGATTCAGTCCTTACGATTGCCAGGTGCTGTCGAAGGCTTGAATGCATTTTTTACCCCGAACTGGGCTGCCATGATGGACTATAAGGTCTGGCTCGCAGCTTATGGTCATACCTTTTTCTCACTTTCGGTGGGCTTTGGTATTATGGTGACGTATGCATCGTATTTAAAACCCAAAACCAACCTTACTGGATCGGGCCTGATTGTAGGTTTTGCCAATGCATCGACTGAAATTTTGGCTGGAATCGGGATTTTTGCGGCACTGGGCTTTATGGCGCATGCGGCAGGCAGTGAAGTCAAAGAGGTGGTCAGTGGCGGTATTGGGCTAGCCTTTATTGCGTTTCCTAAAATTATTTCGAGCTTGGGTGCTGGCGCCGATCTTTTTGGTTTGCTGTTCTTCTCGTCTTTGTTTGTCGCCGGTATTTCCTCGATGGTCAGTATTTTGGAAGTTCCCATTGCAGCAATGCAAGACAAGCTAAAGTGGGGACGTAAAAAAGCCGTGACCATTATTGGTGGTGGCAGTGCGGTCGTGTCGATCTTTCTATTTTCAAGCGTTAATGCCATCAAGCTGGTCGATATTATCGATCATTTCATTAACAATATTGGCATTATCGGCGGTGCATTATTGTCGATTATTAGTGTTGCATGGTTTAAGCGTACTGCTCTCAAAGCGCTTCGTGATCACGTTAATCGCATCTCGACCATTCAATTAGGTAAAGGCTGGGATTTCACCTTAACTGTAATTACGTCGCTGATTTTGTTAACCACGCTCAGCATGACCGTATATAATTTAATCAAAAATGGCTATGATACTTATAGCGCAAGTTTGCTGGGCATCTTTGGTTGGGGCAGTGTGTTGTTCTGTGCTGTGATTGCTGTGGTACTTAGTAAAATGAAAGATCGCTAGGAGAGAACCAGTATGAATAAGTTTGCAATCATTATGATGATTATCTCCATGGTCTTTGTTTGGGGCGGGCTGATTTTGTCGATTCTTCATTTGATGAAGCATCCAGAAGAGCTCGATGATGTGCTTGAGGATGTCAAAGATCAGCACACACTCTAAATAAAAGCGCCATAAAACAAATTGTAAATGAAAGTCATTATCAATTAAGATGATGGCTTTCTTGTTTTAGGATCAATAGCATATGACGGCACTATTGAGCTCCGAGGTTTTGATTGCATTTAGTGTGACCTTACTTGCAGGGCTCGCCACCCTCATAGGGGGAGCAATTGTGCTGTTCTTCAAGCAGCCCAGCTTTCGTCTGCTTTCTTTTGGTCTGGCCTTTTCTGCTGGTGCGATGATTTATATCTCACTCACAGAAATCCTGAATAAATCAATCCATGCGTTTAGCCAAGTCTTTGATGACAAGATCGGCTTTGCTTGGGGAACGGCTGCATTTTTGGCGGGTGTGGTTGGGGTATTGCTACTGGATCGATGGGTTCCTAACCCACATGATTTGGTCGAAAAAAATACAGCACAGCAGCTTGATCGGCGTCAATTGCAGCGGACCGGATTATTGACCATGCTGGCCATCACGGCACATAATTTTCCAGAGGGGCTGGCCACTTTTTTTGCAACCTTAGACAGTCCAATGCTTGGTGCACCTTTGGCAGTCGCCATCGCAATTCATAATATTCCTGAAGGGATTGCGATTGCCGTACCGGTATACATGGCCACCAACAAAAAGTCCTATGCGATCTTGGCCAGTCTACTCTCTGGTCTTGCCGAGCCAGTTGGTGCCGCACTCGGCTATTTCCTGTTAGTGCCCTACATGGGTGATCTGGTGTTTGGTATCGTTTTTGGACTGATTGCAGGCGTGATGGTGTATCTTGCACTGGATGAGCTTTTACCCACTGCCCAGCGCTATGGTCGAGGTCACGAAACAGTATATGGACTGGTTACAGGCATGGCGGTGCTGGCAGTGAGTCTGGTGTTGTTTAAATGGATCTGAGACACATCACACCGCCAGCTAAAAAATCGCGTTATGCGATTTTTTTGATGCGGCAGTAATAAAATCCGTCACCTTGTCCAAAGGTCGGTAGCAGTTGGCGTCCGTAAGCTTGCTCAATCCCCCAGTCGGCCTCGATTTTAAGCTCCGATGCGTTGGCATGTTCTGCAAAGAAGGCCTGCATTTGTTGCTCATTTTCAGGTTTGAGGATGGAGCAGGTGATATAGAGTAACGTTCCGCCGACCTTCAGTTGAGGCCATAGATTTTTCAAAATCTGCTGCTGCAACGCCACGGTTTGTGCAATATCGGTCGATTGTCTGAGTAAGCGAATGTCGGGATGGCGACGTAATACACCAATCGCCGAACAAGGAGCGTCCAGTACAATACAATCTAATACGTCGGGCGCCTGCCATGTGGTGGCATCTGCGGCAAGAATCTCAAGTCTTGAGGCATCTAACTGTAAGCGCGAAATATTTTCACTGACACGCAGTAAACGTTTGGCATCGTGATCCAGCGCAATCAGCTGCTCAGGTTTAAATGCCTCAAGCAGATGCGCCGTTTTACCGCCCGGTGCCGCGCAAGCATCCAGCACGATTTTCTGGTCTAGATCGTGCAACAAACTGGCGCATAGCTGTGCATGTTCATCTTGTACCGAAAACCAACCTTGTTGATAGCCCGGCAGCTCGGTGATTTGAACTGACTGCTCGATCACAATACCTACATCCGACCATGCACAGGCTCTGGCTTGTATCGACTGTGCTTGCAGTTTGAGCAGATAAGCATGGCGTCCGATCTGGCGCTGGTTAATGCGTAAGGTCAGCGGTGCGGTGTGTTTAAGCTGTTGGCAGAGATCATCGAGTTGTGCTGGCCAGTCTCTTTTTAATCGTTTGTACAACCAGCTTGGTAGGCCATGTGCCTGTTGTAGCTGGCTTTGAAATGTATCTGTTTCACGAGTAGCACGTCGTAAGATGGCATTCACAATCCCGCTTAAGGCATGAAAGCCCAGTTGCTTGGTGGCTGTGACGGTTTCAGAAATAGCAGCATGTGCCGGAATACGGGTACACAGCACTTGGTATAGCCCCAGATACAAACAGCTTTCGACCGTTTCGTTATTAAGGGGTTTGGTCAATAGGGGCAGGGTAATGGCTTTTAAGGCAAACCACTGACGCAACGTACCCAAGACCAGTTCGTGAAACAAGGCGCGATCACGATCCGGAATGTCATTGAGCTGCTGATGCAAAATCCCCGAGAGTGACTGACCTTGCTGCACTTTGAGTAGGGTGCTGACCACTTGGGCACGTAAATTGAGGTCTGTACTTGGACGCGGAAACTGTTTCATGCAAGTACCTGCCCAACATTAAGTTTTTGTGTCTGTGCAATCTGTACAGGATTTAATGCTTTGCCCCCTGGCCATTGTAATGCTTTAAGACAAACCACGCCTGCACCACAGCTCACATGCACGCCCTGTTTATCGATGGCAATAATCTGCCCCGCTTGGGTATCTGCTGCACTCAGGGTTGAAACAGCCGATTCCCACACCCGAAGATTATTTTGATCATCGAGTGGAATAAACGCGACAGGCCATGGGTTAAATGCCCTGATATTTCGATCGATCTGAATGGCATCTTGTGTCCAGTCAATTCGAGCTTCGGTTTTGGTCAGCTTGTGGGCATAAACGGTCTGCTCTTCGTTTTGTACTTCGCGCTCGGCCAGTAGTTTTTGTAATTGCTGCTCAGATTCAAGCACCGTGCAAATGGCCTCTGCGCCTTGTTCGGCCAGCTTTTCATATAAGTGGGCAGAGGTGTCGGTGTCTAGAATAGGGCAGTGTGTTTTTAGCAACATATCGCCAGTATCTAGTCCTGCCGCCATTTTCATGATGGTCACGCCTGTCTCAGGGTCACCTGCGGCAATCGCACGCTGAATCGGAGCTGCTCCACGCCAGCGTGGCAACAATGAGCCGTGAATATTGAGACAACCGTATTTTGGCGTATCTAACACCACTTGGGGTAAAATCAAACCATAGGCAGCAACCACCATCACATCGGCATTTAAAGCGGCCAGTTCGGCTTGGGCGCTTTTGCCCTCGTCAGTCGAAGACTTGAAATGCAAGGGCTGATACACCGGCAAATGATGCGTTAAGGCCAGTTGTTTGACTGGTGAGGGCGTTAATTTTTGCCCGCGACCTGCTTTACGGTCAGGCTGGGTATAGACAGCAACAATTTCGTGCGATGTTTGCAGCAAAGCGTCTAATGCAGATGCAGCAAAGTCAGGGGTGCCAGCAAAAATAATCTTCACACAGACATTCCAAAATAAACATGTGCACCAGTATAAGCCAAAACCCCGCTAAGCGCGAAAAAGCGCATTATTCTCGATACGATCCGCACTCAAAACCTATCAGCCATACAAAAATTTATAAAATAAAATCAAAGTCATAAAAATAGATTATGAATTACCAAAAAATTATTCATTTCACTTTGCCGTGTGTAACAAGATTTAATAGCGTTTTTTCGTTATTGTATTCAGTGACGGGCGAAAAAAACAGCATAACACCAATGAGGTGATACCCGCGTAGCGACAGGACCTTGCCTCAGCCACGGAGAAAAACGCATGAGTAATGACAAAATACGCCAGCATTCGGCACCGGTTTATGACGGGATCGAAAATGCACCTGCACGCTCGATGATGCGTGCAGTCGGATTTAAGGATGACGACTTTACCCGTCCCTTTATTGGCATCGCATCGACTTGGGCCAATGTTACGCCGTGCAACATGCATATCGATGGCTTGGCACGTGAAGTTGAGCAAGGGGTAAACCAAGCCAACGGCAAAGGTATTATTTTTAATACCATTACCATTTCCGACGGTATTTCAAACGGAACCGAAGGCATGAAATATTCCTTGGTATCGCGTGAGATCATTGCCGACTCGATTGAGGCTGTGATTGGTTGTCAGGGCTATGACGGGGTGATTGCCATTGGTGGCTGCGACAAAAACATGCCGGGCTGTATTATGGGACTGGCGCGCTTAAACCGTCCTGGCCTGTTTATTTATGGTGGTACCATTCAACCGGGTCAGGGGCATACCGACATGATTTCGGTGTTTGAAGCGGTGGGACAGTACGCCAAAGGCGAAATCAATGCCATTCAGGTCAAGCACATCGAAGAAGTGGCGCTGCCTGGTCCTGGCTCGTGTGGCGGTATGTACACTGCCAACACGATGGCCTCTGCCATTGAAGCTTTGGGTATGAGTTTACCGGGTTCTTCAGCACAAGATGCCATTTCAGAAGATAAACGTCAGGACTGTCATCGTGCTGGCGAGGCGGTGATGAATCTGCTACGCCTCAATATTCGTCCGCGCGACATCATGACCAAAGCTGCCTTTGAAAACTCGATTAAGGTGGTGATTGCACTGGGCGGATCGACCAACGCAGTATTGCATTTGATTGCAATGGCACATAGCGCAGGTGTGCATTTGGATTTAGACGATTTTGTTCGTATTGGCAAAGAAACGCCGGTGGTGGCCGATTTACGTCCGTCAGGCAAATACCTGATGTCTGAGCTGATCAAAATTGGTGGCATCCAGCCGTTGATGAAACGCATGCTACAACAGGGTATGTTAGATGGCAGCTGCCTAACCGTAACGGGTAAAACACTGGCCGAAAACTTGGCCGAAGTAGAAGATTATCCAGCGGGTCAGGACATTATTTTGCCTTTTGATCAGCCCATCAAAAAAGATTCACACTTGGTGGTGCTCAAAGGTAACTTGTCACCAACCGGTGCTGTCGCCAAAATTACCGGTAAAGAAGGTTTGTATTTTGAAGGCCCGGCCCGCGTGTTTGAGGGTGAAGAAGGCGCGATGCGCGGTATTTTAGAAGGCGAGGTTCAAGAAGGCGAAGTGGTGGTAATTCGTGGCGAAGGTCCTAAAGGCGGCCCGGGCATGCGCGAAATGCTCAAACCTACCTCTGCCATCATTGGCAAAGGCCTAGGGCAGTCGGTGGCGCTGTTAACCGATGGTCGTTTTTCTGGTGGAAGTCATGGCTTTGTCATTGGTCATGTCACGCCTGAAGCCTATGACGGCGGGCCTATTGGTTTGGTTAAAAATGGTGATAAAATCTCCATCAATGCAGAAACACGTGAGATCACCTTACATATCTCTAACGATGAGATGGACTCACGTCGTGCACAATGGCAAAAGCCACGACCGAAATATACCAGCGGGGCTTTGGCGAAATTTGCAAAACTTGCAGTGGGTGCGGACAAAGGTGCAGTTACCGATCTAAATCTTGATCTATAATTGATCATATTGTCCCTAAATTGTTATAAACCCTTGTATGATTACAGGGGTTTATTGTTCGAGGCGCTATACATGTCACTGTTAAGACGTTGGTTTGATCCGATTCGGTCGAGTTGGTTTTATCAAAAACCTTCGCGTCAGGCGGTTTTACCAACCGATCAAGGATTGCAGATTTATCTGCGTCTAGACGATGTCTACAGTTATCTTGCCGTACAACAGCTGAATCATCTTGATGATATTTTAAGCGACGAACTTAAGCCGCTCAAAGTCATTATTTCGCGCGAAGCCGCCGCGCCGCCAAATAGTATGTCGCATGCCGACTGGCAAAATTATTGTTTGAACGACGCCAAAATTTTGGCTCGGCAGCATCGTTTTAGCTTTGATGAAACACCAGAACTTCCTACACCTGAATCTTTGCAACAAGCCGAAGTAATTTTGCGCAATACCCCGCTGACTGGTAAAGATTTTTTGTACTTGCTTGAAGATGTATTTCATATGCTGTGGCAGCAGCAATATGGCAAGCTACGAACCTTATATACCATGGCCAGTCAGCAGCATAGCCCGCAAAACTTTCCAGAACGAATTTTTAAAGATGTACCAGTGGCAGCAAGTTTCTTTGAATTTGGTGGCCGTAACTACCACGCAGTAGATGATTTACTCCGACTGGCCCGTCGTTTGCGTCAGCAAAAACTTTTGACCGGTGCACCGCTTTTTCTGATCAATCACATTGAATGGCGTGAGCATCTGATCAATGATGCTGAAGAATTGGCTCAGATTCAGGCACTCAAACCCGAGCTAGATCTGTTTATTGCGCTTGAAGATCCGATCAGTTGGTTATTACTGGCTTATATTCGTGAAGAATTGGCCAATTACTACGACATCAAGCTCAATGTGTATCCACTGCCGTATCAGGGGCGTGACTGGTTTGACTGGAGTCTGGCCACTCGTTTATCTAAACGGACTGAAGTGGCATTCACGCCGTTTTGCCGTCCGACAGAGGCTGCAACGCACAATATGGCCCAGCTGTATTATAGTGTGCCCGAAGAGCAGCAGATCGAGACCATTCATTGTATTTTAGAAGCAGTCTGGACCAAAGGACGCGACCTGTCTTTTAAGGCACACTTTGAAGCCTTGCGCCAGCAGTTGCGTATTGACAGCTTATTGCCAGAAGATGAAGTATTGCAGCGCTTAAACCACAATGATCAGGCCTGTATTGCACACCATCAACCCGATTTTCCGGTGCTGGCCTTACGAATTGATGGACAGCAATATGTGTTTAACAGCTTGTATCGTGTCTGGCTGATTGAAAGTATCTTTAGTCATGTACTGGAGCAGCAGTACAAACACGACGCGGTTGTATCATTCGCCCAATCATCTGGCGCATCAAAAAAATGAATCGTGATGCGCTTTTTAAGCATGTCGCATTGAATGAGACCAGCACAAACAGATTGATTACCTAAAACTACACAGCCGCTGTAAAAGTTTATTTTTTATTCAAATTATTCATGTTTATAATAGCTTGCAATTTTCTTATGCATGGCTGCTGATGGGTCGTCATGCATAAGAAAATTGGAGGACGTTATGTCGACTCAAAACAAGTATGCCGAAAAACAACATCGAATCGTCATTGTTGGCGGCGGTGCAGGAGGATTGGAGCTGGCCACGCGTTTGGGTAACCAGCTGGGAAAAAGGAATAAAGCCGAGATTATTTTGGTTGATGCTGCCCTCACGCATATCTGGAAACCCTTGCTGCATGAAGTTGCGGCCGGCACACTCAATTCTTACGAAGACGAGTTAAATTACTTTGCCCATGCCAGCCAGCATCACTTTGAGTTTTTTCTGGGGCGCATGATTGATATTGACCGTAAAGACAAAACGATTTTATTGGCAGCGCTTCAAGATGAAGACGGTAAAGAAGTTGCGCCAGAACGCAGTATTGCCTACGACACCCTTGTGGTTGCCATTGGTTCGACTTCCAATGATTTTGGCACTGTGGGTGCCAAAGAGCACTGTATTTTTCTCGATTCCCGACCTCAAGCCGATCGTTTTCAGCGCGAATTTTTAAGTTTATATTTAGAGGCGCAGGCTAAAAATCTGGTACAACATCATCACAAGCAGCTCAATATTGCAATTATTGGGGCGGGCGCAACTGGCGTAGAACTGGCAGCAGAATTACACCATGCAGCCAATCAGTTTTCCAAATATGGCCTAAACAGTATCGACCCTAAAGATGTCAAAATCAGCCTAATCGAAGCGGCACCTCGCGTTTTGCCTGCCTTACCCAAACGGGTATCACACGACGCCGAAGCCACACTGCGTGAGATTGGTGTGCAGGTGATCAAAAATTGTCGAGTGGTCGAGATTGATGCACATACGGTCTACTGCGAAGATGAAATCGAGATTCCTGCCACCTTAAAAGTCTGGTCTGCCGGCATCAAAGCGCCCGACTTTCTGCAAGGAATTGGTGGTCTGGAAACCAACCGAATTAATCAACTGGTGGTCAATGCCAGCTTGCAAAGCTCACTCGATAAAGACATTTTTGCCATGGGAGATTGTGCCTGTTACATTCCCGCAGGTGCAGAGCGCCCAGTTCCGCCGCGTGCACAGGTGGCCAATCAGCAAGCCATCTTTTTAGCCAAAGCCATGGCGCTGCGTTTAGAAGGTAAACCACTGGGTAGCTTTGAGTTTAAAGACAAAGGCTCCTTGGTGTCGTTGAGCGATCAGAGTACTGTGGGCAATATCTTGGGCAATATTAATGTCGATGGTCTGTTTGCCCGAATGATGTATATCTCGTTGTACCGCTTTCATCAGGTGGCTTTGCATGGGGTATTCAAGACCAGTTTAATGATCATCAAAGACTTGCTCTCAAAAGGTTCTTCACCACAGCTTAAATTGCACTAACTCCATCTGCTGCTCACCTCTGTTTTAGAGCCTCAATCTTTGCTTGAGGCTCACTTCCAAAATCAAGCATCGTGATGCCACCCGTATTGAATTAGCATGATTCATATATTAGGGAGGAAATGAAACGATGGACATGCTGTTACTGGTGATTGCGGTTTTTATCTTTGCGGGGCTGGTCAAGGGCACGTTGGGGCTTGGCTTGCCGACCGTCGCCATGGGCCTAATGAGCATGGTGATTTCGCCGTTTCAGGCCGCGGCACTCTTAATCGTTCCCTCCATGATCACCAACATATGGCAACTCTTTGCCGAAGGTAAAGTCTGGGCACTGATTCAGCGTTTTTGGTCGTTATTGTTGGGTATTGTACTCGGGACGTGCTGGAGCTTTTTACCTACTTTAAGCGCATCCTCTGGAAAAACCAGTGAAATGCTGTTGGGTGGTATGTTAATTGCCTATGGAGGATTTGGACTCTTTGTCAAACAACTTCCCGATCTTTCGCGCCATGCGGGTTGGCTGTCACCGATTGTGGGATATATCGGCGGTGCGCTAATTGTCTCTACCGGAGTGATTATTATTCCCGCTGTGCCATACCTGCAGTCGCTTCGGTTAAAGCGTGATGAACTGGTGCAGTCGCTTGGATTGGTATTTACCTTTTCTACCGTTTGTCTGGCGATTTATTTATATCTCTATACCGGTGCCTCCAGTGTCGTGGATTATCGACTGGCATGGCTTGCGGTATTGCCTGCATTGCTGGGTATGTGGTGGGGACAAAAAATCCGCTACAAAATTGCCGAAGAAAAATTCCGTCGACTGTTTTTTGTGGGGCTGATGCTGCTGGGGCTGTATATGCTGGGTTCGCCTTTAACATAATTGCAGCTTGGGAGCTGCGGGCCGATGCGTCAATAAAAAATCGGTAAAGTCACGATACATCGTCGAGAGCTGGCTAAAGTCGCGTGCCACAATGAGTAATTTCCGATTGGCCCATGCACCGCTCAGTGGCAACAGGGCCAAGGCGTGGCTCTCTTTTAAACGGCTTGCTGCACGCGCTGGCATAATCGCCACACCCGCACCTGCGGCCACCACTTCGGCAATGGCAGTAAAATTTGGTAGGCGTAAACGGTAATCGATGTGAATACCAAGCGCACGTGCCTGAATATCGATTGAACGCTGTAAGGAGTGATGCGTACTTAATCCGATCATACTCTCGCTAAACACCGCCGGTAAATTGAGCGGATGCTGGCGAGTAAACTGATGCGTAGCTGGGCATATCAACACCAAAGGATCATGGACAAAATCTTGAGTTTGTAAATATTCAGTCTGGGAGAAGCTTGAAACCAGCCCCAATTGTGCGCGTCCCTGTTCGAGTGCCTGAATAATCTCAGAGCTTTCTGCCTCGTGCAATTCAATACTGATCGTAGGGTGCTTGAGCAAAAACATTGGCAGTAATGTCGGCAGATATTCACTTTGTGCCGATGAGTTACACCATAAGTGAAGTCGTTGCTGGGGTTCAGCGCGAAAGCGGTTCATGTCTTGTTCTAACAATTGCGCCTGCTGCAACAGCACACGGGCATGATCTAAAACGCGTTGCCCCGCAGGAGTCAGTTCGACACCAGTCCGATGCCGCGTAAACAGGGCACTACCGAAATAGTGTTCTAATTTACGAATACGTTCGCTGGCAGCTTGCAAGGAGAGCGCTGCCCGCTCAGCACCGTGAGTCAGGCTGCCTGTATCGACGACATGTAAAAACAAGCGAAGGTCAACAAAATCGTAGCGCATGGCAACGTTCAATCCTTGAGTGAGCCAGCTTATCATACTGAAAATGATGCATGCTCGCAGCGTAAAGGCATAAAAAAAGCAGCCCTAAGGCTGCTGATCGTATCTAGATGCTTTAACTTTTGTCTTTCAGACTAAAAAATAAATTCAGCAAGATGGCGGCAAATGTCGCCGTACCAATACCGCCCAGATTAAAACTGCCAAAGGTGAGTTCAAAATTACCGGCACCTAAAATAATGGTTACCGCGGCCACAATCAAATTTTTGTTGTTGCCAAAATTGACCTTGTTTTCAATCCAGATTTTGGCACCGGCAATGGTAATTAAGCCAAATACCACAATCGATGCACCGGTCAGAACGGCGGTCGGAATCGTACTGATCACGGCACCAAATTTGGGTGACAGCCCTAAAAACATGGCAAATAC
Organism: Acinetobacter sp. V89_7; assembly: GCF_029967895.1. Taxonomy (NCBI): domain Bacteria; kingdom Pseudomonadati; phylum Pseudomonadota; class Gammaproteobacteria; order Moraxellales; family Moraxellaceae; genus Acinetobacter; species Acinetobacter sp. V89_7. Next base: position 202,904 of record NZ_JASCAJ010000024.1, on the reverse strand, counting down.
ACCCGCAATCACAAAGACGATGGTCGAGTACACGCGTGTAACCGCCATGACACCGATATTTTCGCCATAGGTGGTCATGCCGGGTGCGCCCACACTGCCAGAAAGACTGGTCGCAATTCCGTCTGCCACAAAAGCCTTGCCTAAATGTGGCGTCAGGTTTTCACCGGTCATGGCACCGACAGCTTTAATATGTCCCAGATTTTCGGCCACCAAAATCAGTGCCACTGGCGCAATAATCAGCATGGCATTGGTTTGAAAGGTGGGAGCGCTAAAACTCGGTAGACCAAACCATGCCGCCGTGGCAATTTGACCAAAATCAATGGCCTTACCCAAGCCCAGTCCGTTGGTCACGATGGCATAGATCAGGTAAGACATCAGTAGTCCAATCAAGAGCAGTAAACGCTGTAATAGCCCCCGAGTAAACACAGCAATGGTTCCCATACACAGTACGGTAATCAGTGCCATCCACATATCAAAGGGATGCCCGGCAACTGCCTTGACGGTAACGGGTGCTAAATTCAGGCCGATAATCATCACCACGGCACCAGTCACTACAGGTGGCATGAGTTTTTCAATCCAGCGCGTACCAGTCAGCATGACCAAAAAGCCAATTGCAGCATAGACCACACCACAGGCGACAATACCGCCCAGTGCAACCGATAAATTGGCATTGGCGCCCGAACCTGTCACATGACCCGTAGCCGCCGCCACGACCCCAATAAAGGCAAAGCTTGAACCGAGATAGCTCGGCACCCGGCCGCCGGTCATCAGAAAAAATAAAATGGTACAAATACCAGACATTAAAATGGCCAGATTTGGATCGAATCCCATCAAAAGGGGAGCTAGCACCGTCGCACCAAACATGGCGAATGCATGCTGGATGCCCAGTACCGCGCTTTGAACAGGAGGGAGATATTCGTTGGTTGCGACTGGTCGATGATCGATCTGACCGCTGTACGCCTTCCATTTTGGAAACCAGCTGGACATAAAATAGGCTCAAATAATCCAATTGGAGCACATCATACCCTGTCTGGCGATGAGTTATAATTACTCGTTGATGACCTTATGTGTTCAAAATCATAGATTTATTTTTATTATTTACCAAACGGTAAAGATAATTTAGTATGAAATCAAGGTATTGATTTACTTAAACTATACATTATAAAAAGTTGAACCATTGTTAAAAAAACGTTTTTTTCATATGAATGAATCGGCGGCAAGCCTGTACTCACCGCCGATAATGAATATATTTCAGCGATTAGCCTGTATTACGCAGACCCGCTGCAATTCCTGCGATACTCACCATCAGTGCGTGATCGACAGGTGTATGATCGGCGTTGGTTTTTGCCGTGTATTCACGACGCCGTTTCATCAGTTCTGCCTGAAGTAAATGCAATGGCAACAGGTAGGGTTTACGTACCTGCATAGCTTGATCCAGTACATCATTTTTACTGAGCAGCTTCGATTCACCTTTCATGGTCAATAAGGTCTGAACGGCATCGTTCAAACGTGCGCGCAGCATTTCGCCCAGTACCTTAAGCTCATCATCATGAGTAAGATGTGATTCGTAATACAACGCGACATTGGCATCGGCTTTGGAGAGAACCATCTCCAGCATATCGATCAGGGTTTGGAAGTACGGCCATTCTGCCAGCATTTCATCGAGCAGCGGCTTTTTGTTTTCATCGATCACTTGATTAATGGCTGCACCGGTGCCGAGCCAAGCTGGCAACATGAGTCGAATTTGCGTCCATGCAAATACCCAAGGAATGGCACGTAACGATTCGATTCCGCCGCTTACTTTACGTTTGGCCGGTCGTGAACCCAATGGCAACATTTGCAGTTCAAGCTCAGGCGTCACGGTTCTCAGGTACTGTACAAAATGAGGATTTTCACGCACGGTTTCGCGATATACGCGAACTGAAATGTCCGTCATCTGATGCATCAGCTCACGCCACTCTGCCTTCGGTACGGGTGGTGGCAGTAACGTCGCTTCAAGGGTTGCTGCGGTATACACTTCAAGGTTTTGTAACGCAACGCCTTCTAAACCAAATTTAAAGCGGATCATCTCACCCTGTTCAGTCACACGAATGGCTCCAGAAATAGAGCCAGGTGGTTGTGAAAACAGGGCCTGCTGTGTTGGCGCCCCGCCACGGCTAATTGAGCCGCCACGACCATGAAATAAGGTGAGCTGTACATTGTGCGCCTTGGCCACCGCCGTCAGTTCTTCCTGCGCACGATACTGTGCCCAGTTGGCCGACATAAAGCCTGCGTCCTTGGCAGAGTCGGAGTAACCGATCATGACTTCATGTTTGCCCTGAATGTGCTGCTTGTACCAGTCCATGTTAAACAGTGTTTCCATGGTCTTGGCTGCGCCGTCTAGATCTTTTAAGGTTTCAAACAGTGGTACCACACGAAGCGGATGCAAAATACCAGCTTCTTTTTGCAGAAGCAAAACGGCCAGGACATCGCTTGGATATTCGGCCATGGAAATAATATATGCACCCAAACTTTCTGGCGGCTGCTCGGCCAGTGTACGCATGGTGGCAAACACTTCTTTGACATCTGGATGTTCAATCAGGCTGCCTTCTGGTTCTTTAAGATATTTAGGCAGAAGCGGGCGTTTGCTTTGCAATTCCTGAATCAGAAAGTTTTGACGGGCTTGCTCAGTCCAAGATTCGAAATTACCCAAGCCTAAATATTCGGTAATGGCGGAAATTGCCTGACGATGGCGCCCCGATTCCTGACGAATATCCAGTTTAAGCAGTTCGATACCAAAGCAGTTTACGCGGTAAATAAAATCAAGCAGCTTGCCATTGGCCAGTTCCGGTAAGTTACAGGCGATCAGTGAACGATGACACAACAGCAACGGTTCAAGTAATTCCTGTTTGTGGCGGATAATCTGACTGTCATCGCCATCTAGACCTTGCAAGCGTAGCGACAACCAGTGACGTGTAGCTTTCAGGCGTTCACGCGTGGTACGTAAGTATTCACGGTATGGCTCGGGATGACTACGACCCAGCGCAAGGCTTAATTCTTCAGAACAGGCCTGAATCGAGAGTTCCCAGCGTAAACTTTCGATATCACGCAAATACAGATCGGCCGCTTGCCAACGGGACAACCACAATACTTCTTGCGTGACCGTGTGTGTGACATTCGGATTGCCGTCACGGTCGCCGCCCATCCATGAGGCAAAACGAATTGGAGAAATATCAAGTGGTAAGGTCGCGTTGCAGTGCTGATGTACCAGTGTATTTAGTTCTCGAACAAATTTAGGTACTGCGTTCCACAAGGTTTGTTCAATGGTGGTAAAACCCCATTTGGCTTCATCGAGCGGCGTTGGCTTGTTTTGACGAATTTCATCGGTCTGCCATGCCGAACAGATCAAATGCTTCAGGTTGGTGAGCACTTGCTCACGCTCTTGCGGGGTCAGCTTTTGCTGATCGAGTTTTGACAGGGCGTCATTGATATCGTCATACTTTTGAATCAGGGTGCGTCGGCTAACTTCGGTCGGATGCGCAGTCAGTACCAGTTCAATATTCAGCTCACATACCTGATCAAACAGTTGTTGCGGGGTGATGTGGTTGTGCTGAAATTTCTCAAACAGGCGAATTAGTGGATTCGGTGAAGGGGCATGTGCATCAAACTCGCTTTGACGACGGCTACGAACCACATGGTATTGTTCTGCAATATTGGCAAAATTCAAAAAATAGGAAAACGCGCGGGTCAGCGGTAAGATTTCCTCGTCCTTTAAATTTAAAAATAACTTTTCTAATTGCTTTTCAACTTTCGCTTGACCGTCACGTGCACCTTTGGCGAGTGCACGAATTTGTTCAATCTGATTAAACAAATCTTGTCCTGCGTGTTGTTTGAGTGTTTCGCCCAGTAAATTTCCCAGTAAGCGTACATCCTCACGCAGTGGAGCATCAATTTGTTGAATCATTCTAGTTCTCCTGTTCTTCTACTATATTCACTTTCAACCACCTGAATATACGCCGATTAGCAAACATTCCAAGTCGTTACATGAAAAAAAATGCATTTTTTACCGTGTATTAAGCAAAAAAGGTGCGTTGCTACGCAAATGTTTCGTGATGTAGAAAAACAAAATCAATTGACCAGATCGCCAGCATTTAAGGGCTGTATTTGAGCATGAAAATCTCGATAGCATATTGAATGCTGAGCTCAAGCTCATCAGGTGTAGGAGGCAATTCTATGCCAAGCAAGACATTTTGATGACGTAAACCCAGTAATAACGACAAGATCAATTCGGTCTGGCGCAGTGGGTCATCGGCTTGAATCAATCCGAGTTTGCTGGCTTGCTCAAAAAAGTGAGTCAGCATGTTGCAGAGTTTTTGATGTGATGCTGCAAAAAACTGTCTTACCAATGGGCTTTTTTCTGCCGCAAGTTCATACAGCACATGATCAAGCTTGAGTGCTTCGGGTAAATAAATGGTGTGGAGTGCACACCGGCTAATACTCGCCAGTTGTTGCTTGAAATCGGATTGGGGCTGTAACTGAAATGTGTCGGCAGAAATGTAGGTTTCACAGCTTTCTTCAATGGCGCAGACAAACAGATTGGCTTTATCTTGAAAATGATTATAGACCGTCAATTTAGTCACACCTGCCATCTGTGCAATCTGATTCATACCGGCATGATGATAACCCTGTTTTAAAAAGATATTTTTTGCTGCTTCCAGAATACGTTGTCGTTTCTCAAGATCTTTTGGTCTTCCAGAATTTTGCACATTAAACCTCAATAAAATTTTTGAAAAACAAAGCAATAACGTTTATTTTTTAATTAATGTACTTGTGGGTATATTAATTAAAAAATAAACAATTTAAGATAATCGCATATTGTGCCTTAAAAATAAATTTGAAAAGAGTACTGGGATCATGAACAGAGCACACATTGGCCTTTCGGGCTTGATCATTTTATGCAGTATCACGTTGTTGGGGTGTCAGAAAGAAAAAACAGTCAATCAAGACATTCCCTTGGTGATGGTGACTAAACCGAGCAGCAGCGCACAAGCACAACACAGTTATGCGGGGCAAGTTGAAGCCCGCCAGCAAACGGCGTTGTCGTTTCGGGTTGCGGGTCAGATTACCGAACGTGATGTGGATGTGGGGGATCGTGTTCGTGCTGGCCAAGTACTGGCCAAACTCGATGTCAAGGATGCGCAATTACAGCTCAATGCAGCACAGGCACAATTTGATAATGCCAGTGCGGCGGCACAGGTTGCCAGCGACGAACTAAAGCGCTACCAACAGTTACTGCCGATTAATGCGGTGAGTCGTTCCCAGTTTGATGCAATTAAAAATCAATATACCGCGGCACAAGCAAGTTTAAAGCAGGCCCGTTCGAATCTGGATGTTGCAGCCAATCAAACCCGTTATAACCAGTTACGGGCGACTCAGGCAGGCGTTATTACTGCGCGAGAAATCGAGGTTGGGCAGGTGGTAAGCGCTGGGCAGACAGTTTATCAGCTTGCGATCGATGGCGATCGTGAAGTGGTGATTGGCGTACCCGAGCAACTGATCAGTACGCTAAAAATTGGTCAGTCTGCCAGTGTGCGCTTGTGGTCAAGCTCGGAAAATGTTTATCCGGCATATGTTCGGGAAATTTCGCCCGCAGCTGACGCAACACGAACTTTTCGTGTCAAGGTGGCATTTTCACAGGCACAACCGAGTATTCAACTGGGGCAAAGTGCGCGGGTGTTTTTGAGTGAGCCGACTCAGACCTCATTGAGTGTTCCGCTCAGTAGTGTCTCGGCGACGCACCAGCAGCCCTATGTATGGGTCGTACAAGCCAATCATACGCTCAAGAAAGTTCCGGTTCGCTTAGGGGACTACGGCCGTGAACAGGTCAGCATACTGTCAGGGCTTCAGCCATCCGATTGGGTGGTGGTGGGCGGTGTACATTTATTGCGTGAGCAGCAAAAAATTCGTCCGATCGACCGAAATAACCGCGCTGTCAACCTTCAAGCGAGGGCTGCATCATGAATTTTAACCTGTCTGAATGGTCACTGAAAAATAAAGCCTTGGTGCTGTATTTTATGCTGCTTTTGATGGCGGTGGGGGTGTATTCGTATACCCAACTTTCGCAAAGCGAAGATCCACCTTTTACTTTCAAAGTGATGGTGGTGCAGACCTACTGGCCGGGAGCTACGGCCAAAGAGGTGGCAGAACAAGTCACCGACCGGATTGAAAAAGAACTCATGACCACAGGTCAATATGACCGGATTTCATCATATTCGCGTCCGGGTGAGTCGATGGTCACTTTCTTTGCCAAAGACACGTACACCTCTGCCGATATCCCGGATATTTGGTATAACGTGCGCAAAAAAGTGAGCGATATTCAGCATGAGCTTCCCGTTGGTGTGCAGGGGCCTTTTTTTAACGATGAATTTGGCGATACCTTTGGCAATATTTATGTTTTGACCGGAAAAGATTTTGATTATGCGCTTCTTAAAGCCTATGCCGACCGTTTGCAGCTTGAACTACAGCGCGTACCCGATGTTGCCAAAGTAGAACTGATTGGCCTGCAAGACCAAAAAATCTGGATTGAACTGTCCAATACCAAAATGGCGCAGCTCGGTGTACCCGTCAGTGCTATTCAGCAGGCCTTACAGCAGCAAAACAATATGGTCAGTGCCGGGTTTTTTGAAACTCCTTCCGACCGGATGCAGGTGCGTCTGACCGGGAAGCTGAGTTCGGTTGAAGATCTAAAGCAATTGCCGATTTTAGTCGGTGATAAAACCATTCGACTCAGTGATGTCGCCGAGGTGTATCGTGGCTTTAGTGAACCGGCACAGCCGCGGATGCGCTTTATGGGAGACAATGGCATTGGTATTGCGGTATCGATGCGTAAAGGCGGCGACATCATTGCTTTGGGGAAGCAACTGCAACAGACTTTTTCTCATTTGCAAAAAACTTTACCTTTGGGCATGACTTTAAGCAAGGTCTCAGATCAGCCAGTGGCGGTTCAGCACAGTATTCGAGAGTTTATTCAGGTACTGGCAGAAGCGGTCATTATTGTGCTGTTGGTCAGTTTCTTCTCTTTAGGATTCCGAACCGGACTGGTGGTGGCGTTTTCCATTCCACTGGTCTTGGCCATGACCTTTGCAGGCATGCATCTGTTTGATGTGGGCCTGCACAAAATTTCACTAGGCGCGCTCATCTTGGCGCTGGGCCTACTGGTCGATGATGCCATCATTGCGGTGGAGATGATGGCGATTAAAATGGAACAGGGCTACAGCCGGCTCAAGGCCGCGGGCTTCGCATGGAAAACCACCGCATTTCCAATGCTTACAGGTACCCTGATTACTGCCGCGGGCTTTTTACCCATTGCTACAGCCAGTTCAAGTACTGGCGAATATACCCGATCCATTTTTCAGGTGGTGACCATTGCCCTGGTGGTGTCATGGATTGCAGCGGTGGTCTTTGTGCCGTACTTAGGTGAAAAGCTGCTGCCCGATTTTAGCCATACGCCACAGCGCGCGCCGTGGTATCAGCGTTTTTGGGCGAAACTGCGCAAACAGCCCGAACCTCAGCCTGTGCCTTATGATCATGGGCATGATCCCTATCAAACGCGTTTTTATCAGGCTTTTCGTCATGCCGTCGATACCTGCGTGAGCTACCGGAAAACCGTGATCGTGGTGACGGTTGGACTGTTTGTCGCGGCTGTTTTGCTATTTAAATTAGTGCCACAGCAGTTTTTTCCGCCCTCTAATCGCGCCGAAATTTTGGTCGATATCAAATTAGAAGAAGGCGCGTCTTTAACCGCCACCGAGCAGGCGGCAAAAAAAGTCGAGCAGTTTTTGGCGAAACAATCGGGCATCGATAATTATGTGGCCTATGTCGGTACAGGGTCACCACGCTTTTATCTACCACTCGATCAACAGCTTCCACAGGCCAGTTTTGCCCAGTTTGTGGTGCTGGCTTCGTCACTTGAAAACCGCAATGAGATTCGCCATTCACTTGAGCGAGAGATTAAATTGTTACTGCCATACGCCAGAACGCGAGTGTCGTTACTTGAAAATGGCCCACCCGTGGGCTATCCCATCCAGTATCGTGTTTCGGGAGAAGATCAGGATCTGGTACGTGACTGGGCACAAAAAGTAGCACAGACGGTAAGTCAAAATCCGAATGCCAGTAACGTACATCTGGATTGGGGTGAACCGAGTAAACGCATTCAACTTGAAATTGATCAGGAACGCGCGCGTCAATTGGGAATTAGCAATACTGATTTGGCCAACTTCTTAAATAGCTCGCTGACAGGCAGCGTGATTGATCAATATCGCGAAAAAACCGAACTGATCGAAATTCGTTTACGCGGTGATCAGAATGAACGTGCCGATGTGGCCTCACTGGGTAGTCTGGCGGTGCCGACCAGTAGCGGTCAGAGTGTACCGCTTGGGCAAATTGCCAAAATCAATGCCACATTTGAAGATGGGATTATCTGGCACCGAGATCGATTGCCCACCATTACGGTTCGTGCCGATGTTCACACCGATTTACAGCCTGCTACGGTGGTGTCTGAGTTGCAAAGCTCGATTGATCAGTTGCGCAGTCAGTTGCCGAGCGGTTATTTAATCGATGTCGGCGGTGCGGTCGAGGAGTCTTCTAAAGGTCAGGCATCGGTCAATGCTGGCATGCCGCTATTTTTAGGCGTAGTGCTGACGCTGCTGATGCTACAGCTTCGAAGTATCTCGCGAACCCTGATGGTGTTTTTGACTGCACCGCTGGGCTTGATTGGTGTGAGCTTGTTTTTATTGCTGTTCAATAAACCTTTTGGTTTTGTGGCCATGCTGGGCACCATTGCGCTCTCAGGCATGATCATGCGTAATTCACTGATCTTGATTGATCAGATCGAGCAGGATATTGCAGCCGGGCATGATCCATGGACGGCTATTATCGATGCGACCGTACGCCGATTCCGACCGATTTTACTGACGGCGCTGGCTGCGGTCTTGGCCATGATTCCGTTATCACGCAGTATTTTCTTTGGTCCTATGGCGGTTGCCATTATGGGGGGATTGATCGTGGCGACCTTTTTAACTTTATTTTTCTTGCCAGCACTGTATGCAGCATGGTTTAAGATTAAAAAAACGCCAACTTTGTCATAATTTTTTGCGAATAAAAGGTGCGAAATAGTGAAAAGTCAAATATAGTAGCACCTTATTGTTAACACAAAAAAACAGAGCATACATTCATTGCAATGAAACCTAAAAATGCAATGGATTCGAGGTTGGATACGAATGGGGCAAGATCAATTAAAACAGCATCGTCGTTATATTACGATTTCTTATGTCTGTATGTTTCTTGCATTGGCAAGTGTGGTTTTAGCAGTGGTTGCCTATTTTCTGGCTCGAAAAGTTGCTCTGGTTGAAAATGCAGAAGTCTGGATTCAGGCGCACGGCGTCTGGATCATGCACAGTACCGTGCTATTTCTGCTCATGACCTTATTTGCCTCGCTTTGGTTTATTCCCCTGATTTTCTTTGCATGGAACAGCGCACTCTGGGTTACCGCGTTGACCATTGCCGGTGTGATTTTTGCTGCGATTGCCTGGTTGTATTTGCTCAATGCATTGATTAAAGGCATGTCTAAGTATTTAAAAAAGAAAGCGGTTTTTTAAAACCGTTATTTTTTTTCGCAATCTCCCTTGTAATCATGACGCACGCCCCCAATTTAATCGCAATCAGGTATTAAATAAATTCCGTGAGGAGCATCGCCAGTCATGGCTAAACGAGATTATTATGAGGTTTTAGGCGTTTCGAAAACCGCAGGTGATGATGAGATCAAAAAAGCCTACCGTAAGTTGGCGATGAAGTATCACCCGGACCGTAACCCCGATAACCACGAAGCAGAAGAAAAGTTTAAAGAAGCTGCTGAAGCATACGAAGTACTGTCCGATGCTGAAAAGCGCAGCATGTACGACCGTATGGGTCATAATGCATTTGAAGGCGGTTTTGGCGGCGGCGGTGGTGGCTTCGGCGGATTTAGCGCAGAAGACATTTTTAGTCAGTTTGGCGATATTTTTGGTGGTGCCTTCGGTGGCGGCGGTGGTCGTCAGCAACAGCGTCAACGCCGTGGCTCAGACCTGCGCTACGTAATGGAACTTACGCTTGAAGAAGCGGTTCGTGGCGTGAAGAAAACCATTACCTTTACTGCACCGGCACCGTGTGAGGTGTGTGACGGTAAAGGCTCGAAAAATCCGAATGACGTTGAAACCTGCCGAACCTGTCATGGCTCGGGTCAGGTACGTATGCAGCAAGGCTTTTTCTCGGTTCAGCAAACCTGTGGCACCTGTCGTGGCCAAGGTAAAATTATTAAAAATCCATGTAATGCATGTCATGGTTCAGGCGTTGCCGACCGTCAGCAAACTTTGGAAGTGACCATTCCTGCTGGCGTAGACAACGGCGACCGTGTACGCTTAAGCGGTAAAGGCGAAGCGGTACGTGATGGCCAGTCTGGCGATCTTTACGTCGAAGTAGTGGTGCGCGAGCATGAAATCTTCCAGCGTGATGGTGCAGACCTATATATGGATGTGCCGGTCAGCATTGCAGATGCTGCATTGGGTAAAGAGATTGAAATTCCAACGCTTGAAGGCCGCGTGAGTTTAAAGATTCCAGAAGGCACGCAAACTGGCAAACTGTTCCGCTTGCGCGGTAAAGGCGTACGTCCAGTGCGTAGCAGCATGGTCGGTGATTTGCTTTGCCGTATTGTGGTTGAAACACCAGTAAACTTGACCAGCCGTCAGCGTGAACTGTTAAAAGAATTGCAAGCCAGCTTGGATGGAGACGATCACGGTTCTTCACCTAAGAAAAAATCCTTTCTCGACCGTTTGTTCGATTAAGTGATACTGAAAAAAAACCTGCTTCGGCAGGTTTTTTTATGGCGATTTTTTTAGCGCACTGCCTGAGTTTTGATATAGTAGGCTGCAACGTTTGATTATCTATTTTCAGGATTAAAATTATGTCAGCATCTCCACGCATTGGTGTTTTGGGTGCGGGTGGCCGTATGGGTCGCATTCTTATTCAGGCTGTGCAACAGGCTGGCTATCAGTTGGCGGCGGCGGTTGAGCGCCCAGAAAGCAGCTTGGTCGGTACAGATGCAGGTGAGCTGGCAGGAATCGGATCGATTGGGGTCAAGGTGGCGGGTAGCCTGTCTGAAGTATTAAAAGACTGCGATGTGGTGATTGATTTTACTGCACCTGTTGCGACCGAGCAGCATCTACAACTGTGTGCTGAGGCTGGTGTGGCCATGGTGATTGGCACGACAGGTTTTTCAGAACAACAGAAGCAACTTTTGAACGAGACCGCAACGCGTACTCCAGTGGTGTATGCTGCAAACTATTCTGTAGGGGTAAACGTTTCAATCAAACTGCTTGAGCTTGCCTCTAAAGTATTTGGCGACAGTGTGGATATCGAGATTATTGAAGCACATCATCGTCATAAAGTAGATGCGCCGTCTGGCACTGCACTGATGATGGGTGAGGCGATTGCAGAAACCCTAGGCCGTGACTTGAAAACCGATGCAGTGTATTGTCGTGAAGGGCATACTGGTGCGCGTGAGCGTCAAAGTATTGGCTTTCAAACCATCCGTGGCGGCGATATCGTCGGTGAACATACCGCGATGTTTATTGGTGAAGGTGAACGTGTTGAGATCACTCACAAAGCCACCAACCGTATGAATTTTGCATCGGGTGCTGTGCGTGCTGCGGCATGGGTGGTCGGACGAGATGCCCGCAAATACGACATGAAAGATGTACTGGGTTTTAACGAGATCGACGTATAAAGCTTCATTCTTATTCTTCTTAATAAACCAAATCGTCTCACATTGAGGCGATTTGGCTTTAAAATAAAAAATGACCGAATACCCATAAGGCGCTGCCACCTATAAAGTCTGTCGTTGAGCCGCGTCAAGCAATTGGCTTTGGTGCAACCCAATGATACTGCTCGAACTTGCTCGGTATGGCATAAATAATGAGAACAATATGAAAAAAAAATCATGGCTTTTGGCCTTGCTGCTCACATTGGCCACATCTGCCCAAAGTGCGCCTGCCAACGAAAAACTGAGCCTTGTTCGCAACAATATCAAGGTCTGGACCTATCGTTCAGAGGCCAATCCGGTGATCCAATATAAGGCAGAAACCACCTATGATGTGCCGCTTGAACGGGCGGTCAGTTTGGTGCTTGATGTCGCTCGTGCGCCAGAGTGGGTGCCTTATATGGGGGATACCAAGATTTTGTCGAGAGACGACAAGAAGGGCGAGTTTGTACTGTATATGGTGCTCGATTTTCCTTTTCCGCTAAAAGATCGTGATGTGGTGGTGAAAAGTAGTTTGAGTAAGGATGCGACAGGCCGTATCGTGATTCGAAATATGGCCTTGTCTGGTGGATATCCCGAACAGCCGGGCCGAATTCGCATACATCACTATGTCGGAGACTGGACGTTTCAAAAGTTAGGTGCGCAGAAAGTAAAGGTCACCACGTCGGGTTATGCCGACCCTGCAGGAAGTATTCCGCTGAGTTTTGTGAATATGTTTGTCGAGCAGCAGCCCTATCAAATGCTGATGAAAATGAAAACAGAGCTGGCACAGTCCACAGTATCGAATGTCTATTTACCCGACGTGTTAAAGTAAAGCAATAAAAGTAAAGCAATAAAAGTAAAGCAATAAAAAAGCGTCCCTGAGGACGCTTAAATTTAGTCGGTGCACGGTTTGGCATGAGAATGCGCGGTCTGTGCCACTCGCATTTGCAGCAGTACCAGCAGTAACCCTAATCCGGCTAAACCAGCGCCGGTGTAGGAGACGGCTGCATAACCGAGCTGCTGACTCAAGACCCAGCCACCTGCCGCGGCACCCAGTGCATTGCCTAAATTAAATGCACCCACATTAATCGATGATGCCAGCCCGGGCGCCTCGTGTGCAATTTTCATGACGCGCATTTGGACCGGAGGAACCAGACCAAAAGTGGCAATACCCCAGAGAATCACGGCAATCGCTGCGCCCAGTTGTGTTTGCGCCAACCATGGAAAGAGTAACATCATCACGATTACCATCGATAAGAAACCAATCAGCGTTGCATTTAAAGCGCGATCCGCCAATCTGCCTCCCAAGTGATTGCCAATCGAAAATCCAATCCCGATTAGAACCAGCATCAGCGTTACAAAGCTCGGTGTTGCATCGTTAAAGCGATGCAAACTTGGTGCAATATAGGTGTAGAGGCTAAACATCGCACCAGAGCCCAATACCGTGGTCAGCAGTGCCATCAAGACGGGAAACCGGGTCAGCACCTTTAGTTCTGCTCGAATATTCGGACGTTGACCCGACTGCCCCTGTGGCAAGGCTTGATACAACGAGATCATGGTCAGTAGCCCCAGTCCCGAAATACTTAAAAATGCCATTCGCCAGCCAATTGTCTGACCGAGCCATGTGGCCAGAGGAACTCCCCCGATATTGGCAATGGTCAGGCCCATAAACATGGCTGCCACGGCACTGGCCTGTTTATGTACGGGAACCACACTGGCCGCCACCACCGAACCAATGCCGAAAAATGCGCCATGATTGAGACTGGTGATGAGGCGTGCGGCCATCAGGCTCCAGTAATTCGGTGCCAGTGCCGCTAAAATATTGCCCACGGTAAACAGTGTCATCAGTAAGATTAACGCCTTGCGCCGTGGCACATGTCCCAGCCAAAGCGTCATGATCGGTGCACCGAGCATAACGCCCAAGGCGTATCCTGTAATCAACATTCCCGCTGTTGGAATACTGATCTGTAAATCACTGGCGATATTGGGCAATAAGCCCATTGGTGAAAATTCGGTGGTTCCAATGGCAAACGCGCCAATCGCCAAGGCGAGCAGAGGAAAGTTCAGTTTCATGGCCTAATCTCAGTCCCACTCAGGAGCAAGTTCAGCCGGATTGACCTCTCGACCGTTACGCTCAAGCGCTGCTATCTGTTGCATGTCATCTGCACTGAGCTGAATCTGCTGTGCTTGCAGATTTTGAATCAGATGTTCACGCTGGGTCGATGACGGAATGACGGCAAAACCGCGTTGTAACGCCCATGCCAGTGCAATTTGAGCGGTACTGACCTGATGTTGGGCTGCAATGGCCTTGAGTACGGGATCTTGCAAGACTTTGCCGTAGGCCAGTGTCATGTAGGACGTAACGTCAATCTCATGCTGTTTGAGCATATCAACCAGTTTGGTATTTTGCAGATACGGACTCAGTTCGATCTGGTTGGTGGCAATGTGCTCTGCACCGACCGTATCGATTGCCAGTTGCGTTTGTGCGATATTAAAATTTGAAATCCCGATATGCTGGGTCAGGCCTTGCTGTTTGGCCTGCATCAATAGCTGCATGACAGCCACCAGATCAATGTTTTTTTGTGGCGCAGGCCAATGCACCAAGGTTAAATTCACAGCGTCGGTTTTGAGTTTCACCAAGCTGTCTTTTAAGCTGGGGATTAAATCTTGTTCGTTCAGATTGCTGACCCATATTTTAGTGGTTAAAAATAACTGGTCACGTGCCACACCGCTGGCTTGAATGGCTTGACCTACTTCGGCTTCGTTGTCATAAATCTGGGCTGTATCGATGGCGCGATAACCGACCTCTAAGGCGGTTTTCACCGCATCCACCACCACCTGATCTTTTAAACGAAACGTACCTAAACCAAATGCAGGAAGAATCATATGCGTACCTATTTTTTACGCCCGCGGACTGCAAGCAAGAATTTAAAACAATGATGATTATTCTGCGGTGATAATTGTTGCGAAAAAATACTGCAATACGCAAAATATCGTTGAGTATTTGTCAAGAATCATGATCTAGATATGAAATCGACCCTAGAAGAGCTAGTTGCGTTTATTCGTATTGTCGATGCCGGATCGATTGTATCGGCTGCAGAGCAACTCAATCAAACGCCATCGGGTATTAGCCGTGCACTTAACCGGCTTGAAAAAAAACTCAATGTGACCTTACTAGAACGAACCACGCGTAAAATTAAACTCACCCAAGAGGGCAGTTTATTTTTGGTACGGGCACGGACGATTTTGGCCGATCTGTCAGATGCCGAAGAGGCACTGTTAAAATCGGACAGTGATACCTCGGGACAGCTTCGCGTCGATTCGGCCACACCGTTTGTGCTGCACGTGATTGCACCCTTAATGAAAAAATTCATGCAGCGCTATCCCAACATCGAGATCGAACTCAATAACAACGATCAGGTGATTGATCTACTTGAACACAAAACAGATGTTGCGATTCGTTTTGGCGCATTGCATGACTCCAGTTTGCATGCACGCCTGATCTGCAAAAGCCGGCTTTATATTGTAGCCAGTCCTGAATATCTGGCCGAACATGGGCATCCCCGACATTCACATGAACTGAATACGCATCAGACCATTGGCTTTAGCCGTCCGGTATATTTAAATACATGGCCCCTCAAGGTGGGTGAGGAGTATTACAGGATTGAACCTAAAATTACTGCCTCCAGTGGTGAAACTGTCCGTCAGCTGGCATTGAGTGGCCACGGCATTGCACGTTTATCTGAGTTCGAGATCTGGCAAGACCTACAAGCAGGCCGACTGGTGGCATTGTTTGAAGATCAAATTGAGCGGCAGCTTCAGCATATTCATGCGGTGTACTATCAGCAAAAGCACTTGCCAAACCGCATCCGCTTGTTCATCGACTTTTTGGCCGATGAGCTAAAAGATCAATTTTCAACGCCAGATGAATGATTGTGTGGCACTTGGAAGCTGAACCTGCAATAAGGATGCATGTTCGTTGGGGCGCTGTATACGAAACAGATTTTGATTCTGGCTGCATTCAAACACCAATTGCTCGGTTTTTAATGTGCCGATCAGCATGCCATGCTCACTGGCTGGACGATACTGATAGCGGATCTGGTTGGGAGTATGCGACTCGCGCTGCCAGAGTCGAAAATCATACAGTTGCTGCATTTTAAGATAGCCCTGAATCATACTCTGACAAATATAATCTTGCTGCTGCTGTTTCGCATCGAGCGGATGACAGGCGCTCAACAGGAATATAAATGTAAATATAAATCCTAATTTTTTCATGGTGTTATCTCATATATGTTGCTTTTTAGAGGTTAATCGGTTTGTATGGATCAATACAGATACAGATTTTTATAAAAAAGCGGTACAGATATGGCCTTTCACTATCAGCGCTTGGCACAGCAGATTGCACATAAAATTTATCAGCAACAGTTATTGCCGCAGCAGAAGTTAAGTTCTTTGCGTGATTTTGCAGCCCAGCATCATGTGAGTGTCAGCACTGCAAAAAGTTGTTATGAATGGCTTGAGGCGCAGGGGTTGATCTATGTCCGTCCAAAATCGGGCTATTTTGTCAAACCCAGAAGTGGGTTGAGTCGTTTACCCGTCAGCCCTGAATTTGAATCGATGCCACGTGAGGTTTCCAATCTGATGTTACAAAATCAGATTCAGGAAGCCTCTATTCAAAATCATTTGATTCCCTTTGGTGCCATTCAGCTTAGCCCTGAGCTGGTGCCAATCGATGGCTTGCGTCGCTCGATACAACGCGCCTTGAAATATTGTAAACCTGAAGATTTTTTGTATTGTGAAAAGCAGGGCCATTTGCGCTTACGTCAGGCATTGAGTGAACACTGGCGTGAAGACGGCATTTATGTGGCACCCAGTGATATCTTTATCACCAATGGGTGTATGCCGGCGTTATCGTTATTGATTCAGCAGTTAAGTCGTGAAGGCGATAGTGTCCTGATTCCAACGCCGACTTTTAACGGACAGCTGCAAATGCTGGCGGGTTTAAATCGACATATTATCGAGATTCCAGCAGACCATAGCGGCACTGATCTATTACGCCTTGAACAGGCCATGCAGCAGCATCGGCCGAAATTGTGTTTACTCACGGCCAATTATCAAAATCCTTTGGGCTATTGTTTGGCCGATCAGGATAAGCAGACCATTGCGCAGTTAGCGGCACGTTATGAATGTATTATTTTAGAAGATGATATCTACGCCGAATGCAGTCACAACGGGCAGCGCCCGCGACCAATCAAACATTGGGACGAGGCAGGGTATGTGGTCTGGGTCAGTTCGGTGTCAAAATCATTATCGAGCGCGTATAGAATCGGCTGGTTTTGTATTGGGGCTCAGCTCGAATCCATGCGTCCACAGTTTCTTTCACACAACATGATTGTGAATACACCATTGCAACTGGCGCTGGCCGATTTTATTTTTAGTCGTGCCTATCGTGCGCATCTGAATCAGTTATATCCACGTTTGCTTCAACAGGTCGAAGCCTATCGAGACGCGATTTTAAATGCATTTGCGCCTTTAAGCATTGGTTTGAGTCAGCCTCAAGGGGGCTATGCCTTATGGCTTGAGCTACCCGAAACGATCAATAGTATGACGTTATACGAGGTTGCCCAGCAACACGGCATCAATATTGTTCCGGGTACGGTATTTGGTGAAGATCAGCGTTATGGACATTTTATCCGGCTGAGTGTGGGGCATGCTTTGCGGCGTGATTATCATGCAGCGATTATCTTTTTGGCAGATTGGGTGAAACAGCATGGTTAAAATCTGGCGATCACGAGCGATCACCAGATTTACGCGAGCAGATTAAAAATCGGCTTGGAGCACAATTCGATAACGTGCCTTGCCCGAGTGTAGACGCTCAAGCGCATCATTGAGCTTCGACATAGGATACATCTCGATTTGCGGCGCGATATTTTTACGGGCAGCAAATTCGAGCAGCTTGCGTAAGGCAGCAGGCGAGCCAGTAGGCGATGCGGTTAGTGATTTAGCACCTCCAAGTAGCGCACCGACAGGTACAGGAATCGGCTCCATCACCACGCCCAAAAAGTGGAAAGTACCATTAGGTGCCAATGTGTTTAGATACGCATTCCAGTTTAAAGGCACATTGACCGTACTCAGCAGTAAATCAAATTTACCTTGTTGCGATTTAATTTCGGCATCATCACGGCTATTGACCACGTGATCGGCACCCATGGCTTTGAGTTCGTCGGTTTTACTTGGATTTGAACTAAACGCAGTAATCTCGCAGCCCCATGCTTTTAATAGCTTGATGGCCATATGACCCAGTCCGCCAATCCCAATCACGGCAACGTGGTGAATGGCTTGAATCTGATGTTTTAATATGGGGTCAAACACGGTAATTCCACCGCACAACAGTGGCCCGGCACTGGTTGGATCAAGTTCGTCTGGTAAGGGAATGACCCATTGCCAGCCGGCACGGACTTTATTGGCAAAGCCACCCGCATGGCCAACAATGGTTGCGGTATTTTCACCAGTACACAAGACCTGCTGACCACTGATACACTGATCACAGGCCTGGCAGCTTTCTGCCGTCCAGCCAATCCCGACACGTTGACCCAGTTTGAGCCCTTTGGCTTCGCTGCCAAGCTGCGTAATGGTACCAATGACTTCGTGACCTGCCACCACCGGATAAACCGAAGAATGCCACTCATTGTTGATGACCGAAACATCGGAATGGCACAGCCCACAATATTCGACTTTGACTTCTACCTGATGGGGCAATAGTTCACCGGCATCAAATGTATACGGCACGAGTGCTTCGCCAGCTTTCATTGCGGCGTAAGCTTGAATTTCATTACTGCTCATGATTGACATCCTTAATGCTTGACTCATTTAAACGAACAATCATCTTCATGATCATTCACCATGCCTACAGCCTGCATAAATGCATAACAGGTCGTGGGTCCTACAAATTTGAATCCAAGTTTTTTAAGTTGTTTAGACAACTGGACACTGAGCTCTGTTTGAGCCGGGGCTTGCCGATAATCTTGAACATCATTAAGTATTGGTTGATGCTGCACCTTTTCCCATAACCATGTTGAAACATCCTGTGTCTGATGTTTAAGTGATTGCCAAGCAATCGCATTATCACGAATGGCTTTGAGCTTGCCGATGTGTCGGATCAAGCCTTTATCCTCTAATTTGAGTTCCAGTTGGTCATTTGTGAACTTGGCAATTTCTTCAATGGAATGCTGAAAAAAATGTTGTCTATAAGCTTCTCGCTTTTTTAACACCGTGATCCACGAAAGCCCAGCTTGTTGACCTTCGAGGCATAACATTTCAAAGAGTTTGGCTTCATCATGTTCGGGTTTACCCCACTCATGATCGTGATAAGCCATATACACAGGATCTGTAGAACACCAGCCACAGCGCCGAACACTCATCTTATGCTCCTTGAAATTGAATCTTAATCTATTGTTATAATGTAAAACGCGTCCACTGATCGGACGATGTGTCCCAATAATATAATTCTGCGCGTTCTAAGTTTTCAAACTTGATCCAGAAATCCTGACCTGATTTATCGGCATAGCCAGTACTGATCAAGAGGGCATCCTCTGTAATTTCCATGATCCAGCCTTGATAGCTTTGACCATCTATACAGATTTTTTGTTGATTCCCCGATTCGGCAAATTCGACCAGTCGATTAACCAAAGCTTCAGACATCATTTAAGTTCCTAACGTAAATATGGATAAGGGTTTACTGCACCACGGCCTTTTCCGTCCAGATAAAGTCCATAATGCAAATGGGGAAGGGTATGGCGTGCATTTCCGGTATTGCCTACATACCCGATCAGCTCGCCTTTTTTGACAGCATCACCCACGCTTAAACCACGTTTGTGTCCGTCCAGATGGGCATAATAATGCCATGAAGCGGCCGGACCAATAATCCAGATGACTTTACCACCTAAGTTGTTGTCTCGTAAGTCTGCAACAATCCCATCGGTGGTGCTGTATATTTTTGTTCCACGTGGAGCAAGTATATCGATGCCTTCATGCCGACGACCATGACTGCGCGCAGCTCCCCATGTATCACTGAGTGCATCGCGTTGAATGCCTTTCACCGGAATGGGCAGGCGATGGCTGAGCGGGGTGGCCTTTAATCGTGCCAGATCTGCGCTGGGTAGAGGTGTTGTTTTTTTGGGTGTTGTGGTACAGGCAGACAACACAACCGTTACAAAGATGATCCCAATATAGACAAAAAAAGGGCGCACAGCTCCTCCTTGGATGTGTCTTTTGGGCATCACTATGTCATGAATCCAGCGCAGAGATCAATTTTTTCATCGCGGTGGGAATACCTCGAGATGTGGCTTCTTCGGGGCTGAGCCACTCGCCGGCAGCCGCACTCATCAGATGCTCCTTTTGATCATGTTCCACGTGAAACATCTGTACATTCAACACCCAAGTAAAGTGGGTGAAGCTGTGGCTGATCTGTACGTTTTGTGCCAGCGGACTGAGACCATACTCCCTAACCCATTGCTGTATCTCGCCTGAATGCTCGATAATCGGGAGACACCACAAGCCACCCCAAAGTCCGCTTGCATCGCGTTGCTGCCAAAACCACTGTTGTTCCGACTGGATTAACAGTACTTCGGCGTGGCGTATCGGCACTGGTTTTTTGGGCTTCTTAAAAGGTAATTCACTTTCGATGCCTTGCTGATGTGCCTTGCAGTGCTGCTGCATCGGACAATACAAACACAACGGTTTTTTAGGCGTACAAATGGTTGCACCTAAATCCATAATCGCTTGGGTATAGTCGTGATTACGCTGCCGAGGGCAGAGCTGCGTTGCAATCTGCCACAGCATGCGCTCGTTGGCAGGTTTGCTAAAGTCATCTTCAAGTGCCAAAAAACGTGATAAGACACGTTTGACGTTGCCGTCCATAATCACGCCATACTGACGTAATCCGAGCGACATCAATGCGCCAGCTGTGGAGCGTCCAATTCCGGGTAAGGCCATCCAGCCGTCTAGATCGTGAGGAAAATGACCTTGCCGATGCACAATGCCTGCTGCCTTATGCAGATTGCGTGCCCGCGCATAATAGCCCAGACCGGCCCAGTAGGGTGCCACATCATCCCATGTGGCACTGCCGAGAGCATCGACAGTGGGAAAGCGCGTCATAAAGCGTTCAAAATATTGCAATACGGTTTTGACTTGTGTCTGCTGCAACATGATTTCAGAGACCCAAACCTTATAAGGGTCATCGGCCACCTGCCAAGGCAAGTCGTGTCGGCCATGTTGATCAAACCAAGTCAGCAATGCATCGGAAAAACAAAAATCAGACATGAAATCATACAGCGGCAGGGAAGAGGTCAGTATACCCAAATTGAATTATCACAGCTATCCGTTGCAAGTAAAGCCATGCAAAAGGGACGATCATTGATCGTCCCTGAGCTGATACTATGCGTGTGCCGGTTTAGTCTTGCACAATCCCCCAGCGCTTATCGAGCTTGAGCTGCTGCCCTTTATAGCGTGGAATGATGTGAATATGCAGATGCTCAGACGCTTCGCCAAAGACATCGCCGTCATTAAAAGCCACATGGAAACCATCGGGTTGATGACGAAGTTTGAGTTCATTACGTGCAAGTTCGAGTAAAGAAAGCAGACTTTTACGCTCTTTATCTGTCACTTCAAAAAAAGAACTGACATGACGAATCGGGATAATGATGGAGTGTCCTTTGGACAGAGGATTTGCCTCGGGCAAAATTACACCAAAATCATTTTTATCAATGACGTCGTAGTCGTCAAATTCACAATAAGGGCATTTTTTCTCTGTCATTTTCATATCCTCGATTGATGTTGTTCTTTAAACCCTTGTGTCCCAGCACCGTTTATACATCACTTTGCACACAGATGACGTTCAAGTAAGGCATACATAGCAGCCAAACTGTCTTGCTCTGCTTGTGCACTATAGCCTAAATCTACCCCATTTGCTTTGGCTCGTTCATCGGCAAGCGGGTTACTAAAGCCATGTTTGGCACCTTCCAATACCACGACGCTGTAGTCCACCTCTGCATTGTTCATTTCTTCTTTGAATTTAGCAACATCTTCAAGTGTGACCATGCTGTCTTTTTCACCATGTAATACTAAAATTTCACCCTGAATTTGTCTTTTTTGTGCAGGTGCTTTTGGGGTGAGTGTACCGTGAAACGAAACGACTGCTTTTAAGGGCGCGCCTTCGCGTGCCAGATCGAGCACGACTTTACCGCCATAACAAAATCCAATCGCGGCCACATGACTTGCATCCACTTCAGGTTGTGCTTGGAGTGTTTCAAGACCCGCCGTTGCACGTGTGACGATGGTATCTGGATCTTGAAAGGTTTGCGTCATCCACGCATTGGCCTGGGCTGCCTCTGTGGTTACTTTTTTCTCGCCATACATATCGATCGCCAGTGCCGCATAACCATGTTCGGCCAATTCACGAGCACGCTGTAGCGTATAGTCGGTGCGACCCCACCATTCAGGTGCCACAATCACACCTGCAACCGGGCTTTTATTAGCGGGGGCTGCAAAAAAACCAATCAGATGGGTACCGTCCTTTGCGGTGTACTCAATTTCACGGGTAATAATCGATGCTGTCATGGGTTAAATCCTTATAAAGAATAAAAGTCAGCTTGTGCAGATCAGGCACTATGTGACTCAAAGAGCCTGCTACATGGTCTTAGGATGTTCAAAAAATAGTGGGTTGATGTCAGATTTTCAAGATAAAAAAGAAGGACCGTACAGTACGATCCCTCTTTTTTATGGTTGAAGCGTATAGACACGAATGAATCGTTATACCCTACCACGCGAGATAAATCCGATAATTGCCAAAATAACAGCAACTACGAGTAAGATCACTGCGAAATCTTTGGACAAGCCAGCAACGCCACCGAACCCTAACAGACTCGCAATAAGTGCAATCACTGCAAATATAATCGCCCAACGGAACATTTTTTTGATCTCCTTATATTTATCGTTCTTTCAATATAGAGCGAAATTTCAGATGGCTATGTGTTGTTTATGTGGCGAAAATGTATAAAACACAGCATCTTGAGGAAACATTTGTTACAAAGCCGCTCAACCACGAAGGGCCAGCAAAGAGTGTTATACTTTAGGCTCTGGTACCGAGATATTCACTATGACCACCGCACTGCGTCCCCAATTTTGGAAACATTATCCGCTTGATGCACTCAATACAGCAGAGTGGGAAGCCCTGTGCGACGGTTGTGGCCTGTGCTGTCTGATTAAACTTGAAGATGAAGACACGCATGAAATTGCCTATACGCAGGTGGCCTGCAAACTGCTCGACTGCAACACTGCGCGTTGCTCTGATTATGAAAATCGTCAAGCCAGCGTGCCCGACTGTATTCAACTGACACCTGAGCGTTTGCAAAGCATTCGTTGGTTACCGTCGAGCTGTGCCTATCGGCGTTTAAATGAAGGGAAAAACTTACCTTCATGGCATTATTTAAATACGGGCTCAAGGCAAAGTATGCTAAAAGCACGCAAATCAGCAGCAGGGCTATGTATTTCAGAAACCGAGGTACATGAAGACGATATCGAGGAATACATCGTACGCTGGATTCGTTAATCTGCCCTACGACTTTGTATGACTTGGCTGTCCCGACGCTCTTGAAGTGATTGCTGAGTAACGCTCCATGCGGCAGTCAAACCCAAAAAGGCCATGATTGAGGCCACCACCAGATCGGGCCAGATGCTTTGGGTACCAAACACACCGAGTGCAGCCAGCATAATGGCGCAATTTCCAATCGCATCGTTACGGCTACACAGCCACACCGATTTCATATTGGCATCGCCATCGCGAAAGGCAAACAGTACAAGCGCGCTGATCAGATTGGCCATTAAGCCCATAAAGCCAATTGCACCCATAGCCATTGCTTCAGGCGCCATGCCGTAGAATATCGACCAGAGTACTTTAAGCAATACAATCAGGGCAAAGATCCCCATGGTCAGGCCTTTAAGCAGTGCAACGGTGGCCCGCCAGTACAGACTCATGCCCAACGCAAAAATCGAGATGATGTAATTGACGGAATCACCCAAGAAATCCAGTGCATCGGCCCATAGCGAAGTCGAGCCAATATGTGCACCGCCGAAAACTTCAATCAAAAACATGCCAAGATTTAGTAAAAGTGCAATCCATAATGCCGTCTTAAATTTAGCACTCTGATATTTTTCGGGTGGGTGATGTTGACAGCAGTGAGCCATATGCAAGTTCCTCAGTATGGGATAAGCTGAGTAAAAAGGCTGGAGCCGCTCCAAGGTCAAGCACATGATGAAATATTTAATTGGTGAACTGGCAAAAAAATCGCAGGTTTCTGTCGACAGCATCCGTTTCTATGAAAAACGTGGTGTGCTCAAAGCACCCAAACGCGCAGACAATAACTATCGTTACTATGATGATCAGGCACTGGATCAACTGATTTTTATACGACATTGTCGAGAGCTTGGGATGTCTTTAAAAGAGATTGAGACATTGCAGCAATTGCTCGAGCATCCTGAACAGCAATGTACGCTGGTCGATCAGGCGATCGAAATACATTTGGGCCACATCAATGAAAAAATCAAACAGTTTGAACGCTTTAAAACCGAGCTGCAACAACTCAGGCAACGTTGTCAGTCAAGTACGACCATCGACGACTGTAAAATTGTACAAACGCTCAAAGAGTATGATCCCTCAATCTAGTCGTCTTGATTGACTGTGCTAGTGTCTCGACATATCTGGTAAAACAAAACTACATATTCACAGCATTGTGCCGAGTCTGAATTTTTTATGCTACAAGATCAAAGACTCAGGAGTATAACGAGATGACGAAGCAATTTGCCACGTCGATACTGTGTAGTAGCTTTATTTTGTTGGGGGCGTGCGGTGCAAACAACACCAACTCCAAAGCACCCCAATCCAATTCACAAAGCAGCTCAAGCGTGCAACAGGCAACCCGCGTAGAGCAAACATTTAACCAGGAAGCGGTTGCCAAATTTGATGAGCCTTGGGCGCTGACCACATTACCTGATGACCGATTACTGATCACCGAGCGTCAAGGCAAGCTTAAACTATTTGACCCAGCCACTCGAAAAAGTCTTGAGGTTGCGGGTGTGCCGAAAGTCAGTTATGGCGGGCAGGGCGGATTGGGCGATGTGATTGTGCATCCCGATTACGCGCGAAATTCTTGGATTTATCTGAGCTATGCTGAAGCAGGCACCGGTGGATACGGTGCAGTGGTAATCCGTGCCAAACTCGATCAGACCCGTGCAGCACAGCCACGTTTGACCGATATTCAAAAAATCTGGACGCAAGTGCCCAAAATGTCGGGACAGGGCCACTATGCACATCGTTTAGCTTTTGATCAGGAAGGAAAACTCTGGATCAGTTCGGGCGAACGACAAAAGTTTGATCCAGCGCAGGATATGACGTCGAATTTGGGCAAAATTGTGCGCTTAAATGACGATGGCACGCCAGCAACCGGGAATCCATTCGCCAGTCAAGGTGGCGTTGCTGCGCAAATTTGGTCACTGGGTCATCGTAACCCGTTGGGCATGGCCTTCGATGCCAAAGGTCAGTTGTGGGTCGTTGAAATGGGCCCCAAAGGCGGTGACGAGCTGAATCGGATTGTGAAAGGTGCCAACTATGGCTATCCGATTGTTTCCAATGGTGATCATTATTCAGGAAAACCAATTCCCGATCACGATACTCGCCCAGAATTTCAAGCGCCTGAGGTGAGCTGGACACCGGTTATTTCTCCGTCCAGTATGATTATTTACCAGCATACTGCCTTTCCAGCATGGAAAGATAAAGCCATTATCGGCGGGTTATCTTCTGAATCCATTGTGGTGGTTGATCTTCAATCGCAACCCGTACAGGAAGTACAGCGCATTGATATGCAACATCGGATTCGAGGCGTGCATGCCGCCAAAGATGGAAGTCTTTGGGTGATTCAAGATGGCACCAATGCCAGCCTACTCAAATTAACGCCCAAATCATCAACCGACAGACTTTAAATGAAATCCACTTATTTACATCGTATCGCATCGTTCACTTTTACCGGCTGCATGGCAGGATTCATCTCCTGCACTGCAGTCGCTCAGCCGCTGAGTGCGCAGCAGGTTCAGCATCAAATCGATCAGTATTTTCAGCCATTGATCGATCAGTATCAGATTCCGGGTATGTCCGTTGCAGTTACCATGCACGGACGGCATTACTACCGTCATTATGGTGTGGCATCCGTACAAACCCAGCAGGCGGTTTCTGAGCAAACACTATTTGAACTTGGTTCCGTGAGTAAACTGTTTACAGCGACCCTAACAGGTTATGCGCAAGCACAGGGCAACCTGAAACTCAGCGATCATCCCGCACAGTATTTTCCAGAGTTAAAACAAAGTGCCGTGAATCAGGCTACGCTACTGAATTTGGGTACCTATACCGCAGGGGGCTTTCCGCTACAGTTTCCCGAGCAGGTCACCACTCAATCCGACATGGTCAAGTATTTTCAGCAGTGGCAGCCCAAAGCAGCCCCAGACCGTATTCGTGAATATTCTAATCCGAGCATTGGTTTGATGGGAGAACTGACGGCGAGAGCCATGAAAGCCCCGTACACCACCTTAATGGAGCGCAATTTGCTGGTGGCGTTGGGTATGCGCCATACCTATATTCAGGTTCCAACTGCTCAGATGCCACATTACGCATGGGGATATAAGGCTAAACAAGCGATTCGGGTTTCACCGGGGATGTTTGATGCACAGGCGTATGGGCTCAAAAGTACCACAGCCGATATGCTTAAGTTTTTAGATGCTGAGCTGAATCCGCAGCAGCTCAAACCTGCCCTGCAACAGGCAGTGGAAAACACACAAATCGCTTATTTTAAGGTTGGGCCTATGCAGCAAGGTTTGGGGTGGGAGCAGTATGCCTATCCTGTTGCTTTAGACACTTTGCTGGCCGGTAATTCAACTCAAATGGCGCTAAATGCACAGCCGGCTCAGCCGATTGCTCATCCGGTCAAAGCGCCAGCACAAACTTGGCTAAACAAAACTGGTGCAACGAATGGCTTTGCGGCCTATGTGGTATTTATTCCAAGTGAGCAGATTGGACTGGTCATGCTGGCAAACCGTAATTTTCCCAATGAAGCCCGCATTCGTGCCGCCTATGCCACGCTTACGCAGCTTATTCAGTCTAATCACAACAAATGATCAGTTGCAGTGTAGATTCAAATTGTAGATTTGCACCAGACGCAATAGACTACAGGAAAACCCCATAAAGTCTTTGATGATGTCAGATACTCATATTCCACTTCCCGAACGTTTACGTCCACGCGATTTATCAGAAATTATTGGACAAGATCATTTGCTGGGTGAACATGCGCCACTGCGTCAAATGATTGATCAGGGCCATTTGCCCTCGATTATTTTCTGGGGGCCACCCGGAGTGGGTAAAACCACCATTGCATTGCTGTTGGCACAGGCGGTAGACCGGCCTTTTATCAGTCTGTCTGCACTCAATACCGGGGTTAAAGAGCTACGTGAGGTGATTGCCGAAAGTGGCGACCTGTTGACTCCCGTGGTATTTATTGACGAGATTCATCGGTTTAATAAATCGCAGCAAGATGCGCTGCTGAACGCGGTTGAAAAAGGCAAGATTACCCTGATTGGCGCCACCACCGAAAACCCGTCGTTTGAGGTGAATGGTGCGCTATTGTCGCGTTGTCAGGTATATACCTTGAATGTGCTCGATGCAAATGCCATTCAACGCTTAATTGATCGAGCGCTCGATTCGGATGCCTTTTTAAAAGCGCGCCATATTCACATTGAAGAATACGATGCGCTGCTTCAG
Organism: Acinetobacter sp. V89_7; assembly: GCF_029967895.1. Taxonomy (NCBI): domain Bacteria; kingdom Pseudomonadati; phylum Pseudomonadota; class Gammaproteobacteria; order Moraxellales; family Moraxellaceae; genus Acinetobacter; species Acinetobacter sp. V89_7. The sequence goes on along the minus strand of NZ_JASCAJ010000024.1, from coordinate 175,233 downwards.
TTCGCCGCTGGTGATGCCCGTAAGGCACTCAACCTGATCGACTTAATTGCCAGTACATTTGAGCCTGATCAGGAAAATTTGGTCACCAATGCCGTAACGGTTAAGGTGGCACAACAAAATATTGCCCGCTACGACAAATCGGGTGAACAGCATTACGATATCGTTTCGGCCTTTATCAAATCGATTCGCGGGAGTGATCCGGATGCAGCGCTGTACTGGATGGCACGAATGCTTAAAGGCGGGGAAGATCCCGTATTTATTGCACGGCGCATGCTGATTGCCGCTTCTGAAGATATTGGCAACTCCAACCCGAATGCATTGCTGTTGGCCGGGGAATGTTTTCGCTCAGTGCAGGCTGTGGGCATGCCCGAAGCGCGAATTATTTTGGGCCAGTGTGCCGTATATCTGGCTACGAGTCCGAAAAGTAACAGCACTTATCTGGCCATCGATCGGGCATTGGCTTTGGCAGAAAAAACCGCCAATTTGCCTGTACCATTGCATTTACGCAACGCACCAACCAAACTGATGAAGCAGCAGGGCTATGGTGTGGATTATCTGTATCCACATCATTATCCGGAGCATTTTGTAGAGCAAGAGTATTTGCCGCCTGAACTCAAAGGCACCAAGCTGTACGAATACGCCCGAAATAAGCGTGAAGTCGAAGGTGAGCGTTTGCAGCAACGTCGCTGGCAACACGAGCAGCAGCAACAATAATCAAAGGAACTCCCATCAAGGAAGATGAGAGTTCTATCAATAAAGTCATGAAAAAAATAGGTAAAAAGAATGGATGTTGGAGCAGTTTGAATTGCAAACCTGCGTGCGATATTTAATCTGCGCAACAGGTTACGAAAACCAGTACCTTTGAAATCGATGCGATCCATAAAAAATTTAAAGAAAACTGGGATCGTGTCTATCCTGCAAGGTTATTGGTGGATTTAGAAAATGATACAACAGATAAAATGTCATAATGCTTAAGCAGATTATAACGGATCAAATACCATCGATCCGTTAATCATGAATATATCTTCAAGTTAATCTATTAAAAATGAACAATTTAAAAAATTATAATTTATAGTAAAAGTATGTTTCTAATATTTAAATAGATTTTTTATGCCAAATAAAACGGGTGACGAATGATGTTATACTTATAGACAGATTTGTCTATAGAATAAAATAGTGCTGATATAAAAGTGAAAAATAGTTTAAATCTGGATCATACAGTTAATAGCATCACTCATTTAAATAAAAATATGACGGTGTGTGGTGGAAATGCAGCATTCTTTGAACGCATTAACATGGATGTCGCGGTATGTCAGCAACGCGATTTGCAAGATCTACTTCCAGATGACTGGTGGCAGCATATTTATCCCTTATTGCAACCCGCAATTGAGGGACACTCGGGACAGGCCTGCTGGCAGATTCAATGTCACAAGCAGGGCACTCTCTCTAAAATGGCCTTTGTATCGCCTTATTTTTCAGGCGATCAGCAGGTCGCGGGCATCACCCTCAGTGTGGTTGAACAAGCTGATCAGCTTAGCATGCAGCAGCAGCTTGCGAAAATTCTGAAAGATTTTGAAAACTACAAATTGGCGATCGATGCGCATTCGATTGTGGCCATCACCGATCATCGTGGCATCATCACCCATGTGAATGAGAAATTTTGTGATATCTCGCAGTATGAATATCACGAACTGGTGGGCAGCACGCATAAAATTATCAACTCGGGCTATCATCCACGGACATTTTTTAAAACCATGTGGAAAACCATTGCTCAAGGACAGATTTGGAAAGGTGAGATCTGTAATCGTACCAAACATGGCAATTTGTACTGGGTCGATACCACCATAGTGCCGCTTAAAGACAACAATGGTTTATTAAAGAATTATATTTCTATCCGAACCGATATCACGCAGTTGAAATCTTCCGAAGATCATGCCAAGTACATGGCGCTGTATGACGAATTAACCGGACTGCCCAATCGACGCTATGTCAAAGAGCGGCTAACGCAGGTGATTCAGGCCAGTAAAGATGAGCAACATCATAGTGCAATCATGATGATGGATCTGGACAACTTTAAAACGGTCAATGATACCTTGGGGCACGACTACGGCGATCATTTACTCAAAATGGTGGCGAAACGGGTCAGCAAATGTGTGCGGGAAACAGAAACCACGGCACGTCTGGGTGGCGATGAGCTGCTGATTATTCTGTCTCACTTAAGTGAAGATGAGGCCACAGCGCATCAGCAGGCACATTCGATTGCAGAGCGTATTTCTCAAGTGATTTATCAGCCTTTTGTACTTGAAAATCAGGTCATTCAAACCAGTGCCAGTATCGGAATTTTTGTATTTAAAGATGATTCCATTCCACAAAATGCACTGCTCAAATATGCGGATATGGCGCTCTATCAAGCCAAGGCCAACGGAAAAAACTGCATTTGTACCTTCGATCCTTTGATGGAATCGCAGGTGGTGTCACGCGCCTCGCTCATTTCAGATTTACGGCAGGCACTGATTCGAGATGAGTTCGAGTTGTATTATCAGGCTATTGTGGATCAGCATAAAACCATTATTGGCTATGAAGCATTATTGCGCTGGATTCATCCGGTACGTGGGCTGATTTTACCTGGCGAATTTATTGAACAGGCCGAGAAATCGGATCTGATCCATCATATTGGCAATCGCGTGTTACGGATGGCTTGTCAGCAGTTGTACCAATGGAGCCAGCATGAACATTCGGCGCACTGGACGGTATCGGTCAATATTAGTGTACAGCAATTTCGCCAATCCGATTTTGAAGACAACGTCATGCAGATCATTCGCGAAACAGAGGCCAATCCTCATCGCCTGCGTTTAGAACTGACCGAAAGTATGTTTTATCGCGATATGCACAGTTCAATTCAAAAAATGAAAAAACTGATCGAAATTGGCGTTCGCTTTTCGATGGACGATTTTGGCACGGGCTACTCATCGCTGAATTATTTGAAGCTATTGCCTTTAGATCAGCTCAAGATCGATCGATCCTTTGTAAAAAATATTGTGGATAATCCGCGCGATCTGGCGATTGTGAATACGATTATCCGTCTAGCGCATTTGCTTGATTTGAATATTGTCGCCGAAGGCGTCGAAACTCAAGAGCAGCTCGACTGCCTAAAAGAAAACCAATGCTTTAGTTTTCAGGGCTTTTTGTTTGGGCAACCACTACCGATCAAGACGCTGTACGATTAGTCCAGTTCTTCATTGACCTGTCCGTAAATCAGTAAGGTAAACACGCCTGTTCCTCCCAAAATATTGCCCAAGGTGGTCGGAAGTAAAAATTGAAGCACATAGTCATAAAGCGAGGCATGCCCCTGATATACCCAGTAGGCCATTTCTGCCGAGCCGACGATCACATGTGTAAATCCACCCAAACCCATCAGATAGGTAATAAAGAAAATCAGTAAAAACTTGTTGGTGGCCGAAGGGAGCATCCAGACCAAGGATGCAATCAGGATACCCGCAGGGATTCCCTTAATAATATTGTCTGTGGCACTCAACGCAGCTACATGATGGGCCAGCTCGTGTAAAGCCTGATCAACTTCTGGTGGAAAAAGCTGGGCGTTGAGTAAAAATAAGGCCGCCAGCGCCGTTCCGATTAAATTGCAGACAAATACAATACTCCACAGCCGAAATACGCCTTTGAGCTTATCAAAGGTAAATGGATTAAAGAGTGGAACCACCGTAGTAATGGTGTTTTCGGTAAAAAGTTGCATGTGTCCAATAATGACCAGTACAAATCCGACCGTGTAGCCCATGTTGGTGACCAGATCTACCCAAAGTGCATCTGCGGGCAAGTAGGCGGTTAGAATGGCTTTAAAAACAAAGGAGAAGCTGATAATCACGCCTGCGGTAATACCTGAGAAAATCAGCGCCTTGGTCGGACGGTTCAGCTCCTCAATGCCATCGCGGCGGATAATTTCATAAACCAAGCGGGGCGAAAGCTTTTCATGTTCTTCCACTGCCATTCGCTCTTGCCAGCTTAGATTGTTGTCGTTTTTTTCTTTTTCAACCTCGGCTTTTTCTTTTTCAGTCTCGCTCATTGCAATTTCCTTTATTGTGATCATGTGATTTTGAAATGCATATAAGCCAGCATCTGGCATTGATTTATGCGTGTTATTCTCTTTATTTTTATAAGATTTTTACAAAGAGTCCAGTATTCAACGAGGTGATTTATGTAATCTTAGATCACTGAGGACGGTAGAAAAAAGTAGGCAATACATCCTGCAGATGAATTGCCCTGAACAGGTTTTAGGCGTGAGTTAAATCAATGAACGAACGTAATTCATCGGTTTGAGGTGCTGCAAACAATGCTTTGGCAGGGCCGTATTCATGTACGCGACCTTCATGCATAAACAGCAAGTAGTCGCCCACGTCACGGGCAAAGCGCATTTCATGCGTGACCATGATCAAGGTCATACCATCTTGGGCCAAGTCTCGTACGACTGCCAAAACTTCATTGACCAATTCTGGATCGAGTGCCGAGGTAATCTCGTCACAGAGCAAGATTTTAGGCGACATGGCCAATGCACGTGCAATCGCAACACGCTGCTGCTGTCCGCCAGAAAGCTGACTCGGCATGGCATCGGCTTTGTGTTTTAAACCAACTTTATCCAGCATCAGCATGGCCAGATCACGAGTCGCCGCCTTATCGACTTTTTTGACAATCTGGACCGCCAGCATCACATTTTGAATCACGCTCAAATGTGGAAATAAATTAAACTGCTGAAAAATCATCCCGACTTTCAGGCGCAGTGCCGTTAAATCGGTTTGCCCGACTTCAAGTAAGGTCCCATCAACCTCGATGTATCCTTCGTCGATGGTTTCGAGGCCATTGATCGATCGCAACAAGGTACTTTTGCCCGAACCACTGCGGCCAATAATCGACACCACTGAACCAGCTTCTACTTCTAGTCCAATACCTTTGAGTACATGGTGATCGCCAAAGCGTTTATGCAAATTATGAATGTGAAGCAGAGCCATGAAGTTTCTTCTCAAGATAAGCTGCCAAGGCAGACAGTGGATAACACAAGATGAAATAACCGATCGCAACCAATCCAAAAACCAAGAATGGTTCAAAGGTGGCGTTGGCCAGTACAGAACCAGTTTTGGTCAGTTCGGTAAAACCAATGATCGAGGTAACGGCAGTGGCTTTTACAATCTGTACGGAAAACCCGACTGTTGGTGCAATGGCGATACGAGTTGCCTGAGGCAAAATCACATAACGAAACTGCTGTAAACGCGTCATCGCAAGGCTTGCAGCCGCCTCCCATTGACCGCTTGGAATCGCTTGTACACAGCCGCGCCAGATTTCGGCAAAATAGGCAGCGGCATAGGCTGTGAGTGAAAAGGCAGCAGCAGCCCATGGTGAAATATCAATACCCAACAGTGACAGGCCAAAAAAGGTCATAAATAATTGAATCAGCAGCGGCGTACCCTGAAAAAATTCGATATACACCACAGCAACTTTTTGTAATATCGGATCTGGGTTAATCCGAAGCATTAGAACCAGTAAGCCACACAAGCCACCGAGCACAAACACCATCAGCGATAACAGTAATGACCAACCCAAGCCATTCAGCAGATTTTGAATAATGTTCCAGAGCGTAAATTCTTGCATCATCATCATGATTAAACGCTCCCTTTAAAGCAGACACGTCCAATTCGCATCAAGATTGCGCGAACGCATACCGCCAACACCAGATACAGCACCGCCACCACAATATAGATTTCAAAGCCACGGAAATTACGCGACTGAATAAAGTTGGCGACAAAGGTGAGTTCTTCCATCGAAATTTGCGAACACACCGAAGAACCCAGCATCACAATAATAATTTGGCTACACAGCGCTGGCCAGACCCGACCCAGTGACGGTGGCAAAACCACATGTCGCAAAATTTGAAAGCGGGTCATGGCCAGTGAAGCTGCTGCCTCGATTTGACCTTTGGGCGTGGCCTGAATACCAGCACGAACGATTTCGGTACTATAAGCACCCAAATTGATAATCATGGCCAAAATGGATGCAGTCCATGCATTCATGGTCACGCCAATGGCGGGTAAGCCAAAGAAAATAAAAAACAACTGCACCAGAAACGGGGTATTACGGATCACTTCGACATAAATCCGAAACAGGGCACTAACCGGTTGAATACGCCAAGCACGGCATGCTCCCCCAATCACCCCCAGTGCCAAGCCAAACACCGTACCAATCAGTGTTAGAACCACTGTACGGCCCAGCCCTTCGGCAATCATGCCGGTGTAGGGCAGAACACTGGAAAACTCAAACTCGTAGGCCATCTCGATCTCTCATTCAAACGGACGTGGGTGACATTAGAGTTGTTTTGGAAGAGGAGCACCCAACCATTGCACCGAAATTCGATTGAGCTGACCGTTACTTTTTGCGGTTTTAATAATGGCATTGAGCTTGCCTTGTAAAGCTGCTTCGCCTTTATTTAGACCGATATAACATGGCGAGTTTTTAATAATGAATTTGGTATCAAGCGGCTTTTTGCTAAAGTGTTTACTTAAGCTTCCCGCGACCACGTTGCCAGTTGCAATCAAATTCACCTGACCTGAGTAAAAAGCCGATACGGTCGAGTTATTGTCTTCAAAACGCTTAATGGTGGTTGAGCTTGGTGCGACTTTGCTCAGCTCTAAATCTTCGATTGAACCACGTGTGACGGCAATCGTTTTACCCGCTAAATCCGCAGCAGATTTTACCGCGATATTCTTTTGTCCAAACACGCCATTATAAAAAGGCGCATACGGGCCAGCGAAATCAATGACTTTTTCTCGCTCAGGATTTTTACCTAAACTTGAAATCACCAAATCCACTTTTTTGGTGGTCAGATAGGGAATACGGTTGGCACTGGTGACTGGCACCAATTGCAATTTTACTCCTAAATCTTGTGCAATCAGTTTGGCTACATCAATATCGTAGCCCTGTGCTTTTAAATCGGTCCCCACAGTGCCAAATGGCGGAAAATCTTGCGGAATTGCAATTTTAATTACACCAGCTTTTTTAATATCGGCCAGGGCATCGGCATGAGCAAAGTTTGAAACTAAAACAGCAGAAAGCGTGGTTAAAGCAAAAACAAAGGATGTACGGTTTGACATGGTCACTCCAGCAAGCATAGGGGAGAACAGATTGTGTATCTAGATTTAGCAACAACCATGCCATGATGAAAAAAAGAAAATTAATTAATATAAGTATATGATTTTAAATTGCTTTAAGGTTTTTATAATTGAATCAATAAAAAGTTGGACTATTTAAAATGCTTAATAATGAGTATAAAAAAACGGAAATAGCCCCTTCTGGTAAGACCAGGTCAGACCAGAAGATAAACATCGATATCGAGGCTGAATCGAATACTAAAAAATATTTTTTAAAAAACTAATATTTTTCAGTATCTTAATGTGGTTTATATAGTGAAGTAAGTAGTGGATGAATGTTCTAGATGCATTAAAATGTACTTTTTTGGATCATTTTTGATCGATGCTTAATTTTTGCACCAGAATTGCCTTCGACGATAGGCTAAGAAAATAAAGATGGAGCAAACATAAAAAAACAGCGCCAAGCGCTGTTTTTTTTAAACACAAGACAATTAGATATCTGTTAAATCGATACCCAAGCGTGCTGCCACTTCTTCGTAGGCTTCAACCACGCCGCCTAAACCTTGGCGGAAACGGTCTTTATCAAGTTTCTTCTTGGTGTCTTTGTCCCACAAACGGCAACCGTCTGGAGAGAACTCATCACCAAGGACGATACGGTCGTGGAACACACCAAATTCAAGTTTGAAATCGACCAGAATCATGTTACCCGCATCAAACAATGCTTTTAACACATCATTGACTTGATAGGTAAGTTCTTTCATTTTAGCCAACTGATCCGCTGTCGCCCAGCCTAAAGCAATCGCTTGAGATTCGTTTACCATTGGATCGCCAAGGCCATCGTCTTTAAAGAACAATTCAAATGTTGGCGGAGTCAGTTCTTTGCCTTCTTCTACACCTAAGCGACGGCACAATGAACCTGCCGCATAGTTACGAATCACGCACTCGACTGGAATCATGTCGAGCTTTTTCACCAACACTTCGTTTGGTGTAAGCAGCTGTTCAAAATGCGTTTCGATACCTGCTTCGGCCAGTTTTTCCATAATAAAGGCATTAAAACGGTTGTTGACCTTGCCCTTACGATCTAGTTGTTCGATTTTTTCGCCATTGAACGCGGAGGCATCATCACGAAAGACTAAAATCAAATGGTCTGCGCTGTCTGTCTCGTATACAGATTTTGCTTTGCCAGTATAGAGCAAGGTTTGTTTTAACATGGGGGAACCTTTTTCAAAAAAAAATCGCCTAGAGAGTCTAGGCTGGCCAGTTTTGGTTAATCTGGTTTAACACTTGGTTGGCAGTCGCAGTATCGGCAAAGCTGTTACTTGGCGTAAACAGTGCCAGATTGTTACTTGTACCAACGGCAGTTAATCTGAGGACAAAAACTTGCTCACCCACTTTAATGGTGGCTTGATACGCATTTTTGTCTTGTGCAATCACGGTGTAGTTCATGCTGTTGAGCGTCGCCATGGTGTATTGCCATACCGCTTCTGATGGACCATCAATTTGCAATAATGGATTTTTGTTTCCATCGGTCACCAAACGCGGACGACTCATGCTCATGCTGGTATTAGATGCAGTTGCAGGTTGCGCTTGTACCTGTTCCGGACGAGGTGCTGCATAACGGTTACCGCGTTTATTTTCAAAATTTGGTGCATGCTGAATTGCCAGATCATCAACAATCGGCGCCGGATACAGCGGTGTAAACGGGCGCATGGTTGCATTGGCAGGCAATTCAAGCGGAGCAACATTAGATGCCTTTTTATAGTCCAAAGAATGATTATTTAAACTCAAGCTGTTACAACCGGCCAAAGCGATACTGGCGATTGCGAAGGTAAACCCAAGACGTAACTGCATCATAATTTGCTCTTATTGAATAATTCCCGCAGCTTTTAGCTGATGACGGAGAGGTTCGCGATATTGTTCGGCGAGAGGAGTCAAAGGAAGACGAATTCCAGTTTCGATTAAGCCCATCTCATGTAGCGCCCATTTCACAGGAATTGGGTTCGATTCGCAAAACAGAATATTGTGTACATTTGCAACTTGCTCATTGAGCGATTTTGCCTGCTCCGACTCACCTTGCAAAGCAGTTGCACATAACTCACTCATTGCTTTAGGAATAATATTGGCAGTGACCGAAATATTGCCTTTGGCGCCAAGCGTAATCAACTCCCATGCGGTTTCGTCATCACCCGAATACACCGCCATGTTGCCCTTTAAACCGTCGATCAATGCTTTGCCACGTGGCACGTCACCAGTTGCATCCTTAATGCCGATAATATTTGGAATCTCGGCCAGACGGATTGCCGTCTCGTTCGACATATCCACGCCAGTACGGCCCGGAACGTTGTATAGAATTTGTGGAATATCTACGGCTTCTGCAATGGCTTTATAATGCTGATAAAGGCCTTCTTGTGTTGGTTTATTATAATATGGCGTCACCAAAAGTGCGGCATCTGCGCCAAGCTCTTTTGCGGCTTTTGTCAATTCAATGGCTTCGTGAGTGGAATTTGCACCAGTACCTGCAATAATTGGAATACGTTTGTTCGCCACACGAATAATTTCTTTAATAACGGTTGTGTGTTCTTCCATGCTAAGTGTTGACGCTTCGCCAGTGGTGCCGACGGCGACAATACTGTTTGTACCTTGTTGGATATGCCACTCAACGAGCTTCTCAAGACCCTTCCAATCTACACTGCCATCTTTATACATAGGGGTGACGATTGCGACGATTGAACCTTGAATGGTCGGTGCTTGCTGAGTCATTTTAAAAAAATATCCTATTGTTCCATCCGGATGAAATAGTAAATACGAAAAGTGGACGGTCTGCAGTATTTTGAGTGTAAGTCACGGCCTAAACAAGTAGGCTGGATGACTATTATGCAAATTATGACTGATCAGAGAGATAAGAACAATATCCTTTGATCAAAGCATGTAAAAACTTTGACACAATACAAAGTCTCAAAAGGATGGTGTGGCCGATCTGTCACATAATCAGTGCGACGCATTGAATCATTGAATTTTTTAACATGACTTGTCAGCGGCGTATGAGTTGCTATGCTGTGAAATATTTAAAATATGATCGATTCCTCATATAAGAAAGACTGCTGAAGCACTCTGCGACGGTGGGCATGAATTTCCATGGAGAGAAAAATGAAACAACCCAATCACGTTGCTTTAATTGTGGTCGATGTACAAAATGGATTTACGCCCGGTGGGCACCTCGCGGTTGCAGATGCCGATCAGATTATTCCGTGTATTAATCAATTGGGTGCTTGTTTTGATACGATTGTCATCACGCAGGATTGGCATCCCGAAGATCATATTTCCTTTGCCCAAAATCATGCAGGTAAACAGCCATACCAGCACATTCAACTGCCTTATGGCGATCAGGTCCTGTGGCCGAGCCATTGCGTTCAAGGGACGCATGATGCCGAATTGCATCCCGCACTTGATTTACCTTCGGCACAGTTGATTTTAAGAAAAGGCGTTCACCGTGATATCGACAGTTACTCCGCTTTTATGGAAGCAGATCGTAAGACCACAACTGGTCTGGCGGCATATTTAAAGGCGCGTGGCATCGATACTGTCTATATTGTGGGTATCGCGACCGATTTTTGTGTGGCATGGACTGCCATAGATGCCTGCGCGGCTGGGTTTGATAGCTACGTGGTGGTTGATGCCTGTAAAGCCATCGACATGAATGGCTCTTTACAGCATGCGTGGCAAGATATGTTAAAAGCAGGGGTGAAACGCATTTCATCGCGTGAGTTATTGAACTAGGTTCAGCAAGCATGCTTTTCACTTTTGGTTTTTAAAGGTTTTATCTCTTCATGACAGCTTTACTTCGTTTTACGGCATTTGTGCAAAAAAGCTTTGCCCTTTGGGTGGTGGTCTTTGCTGCGTTGGCACTCTGGACGCCGGACTTATTTGTGTGGCTTAAAGCTTATATTCCATGGCTGCTGGGGATCATTATGCTGGGCATGGGCATGACCATGTCGCTAGACGATTTTCAAGGCATGCTGCGCCATCCTAAAGCCGTATTGATTGGCGTGGTGGCGCAGTTCGTGGTGATGCCGGGACTGGCCTTTTTACTGTGTCAATTATTTCAGTTGCCTTCAGCGATCGCGATTGGCGTGATTTTGGTGGGATGTTGTCCGGGTGGTACGGCGTCGAATGTAATTACCTATATGGCGCGAGGCAACGTTGCGCTCTCGGTGGCATGTACCAGTGTTTCGACCTTGCTGGCACCGCTGTTGACACCCGCTATTTTTTATCTGTTGGCCAGTCAATGGATTCAGATTGATGCCATATCGATGTTTGTATCGATTTTACAGGTGATTCTGGTGCCCATCGTGATTGGTCTATTGCTGCGACGTTTTTTTGCAGTGCAAGTGAATCGATATATCGAGATGATGCCACTGATTTCAGTCGTGGCGATTGTTGCGATTGTGGCGGCAATTATTGGGGCCAGTAAAGCCGCGATTTTACAGTCGGGCGCGTTGATTTTATCTGTGGTGATACTGCATAACGGACTTGGGTTTTTAATTGGCTACTGGGCCAGTCGAGCATTTAAGCTCTCGCATCGCGATGGCAAGGCGATTGCGGTTGAAGTGGGGATGCAAAATTCAGGTTTAGGTGTGGCACTGGCCGCGGTTCATTTCGCGGCATCACCATTGACCGCTGTACCGAGTGCCTTGTTTAGCTTATGGCATAACATCTCAGGCGCGTTGCTGGCGACTTATTGGGCGCGTCAAAGTCGTCAAGAAACAGATACAACATCTGTTGATTAGTGTTGTCGTTGATACCAATCTTCAAGTTCATGTTCGGACAAAACATCAAATCCGTACTGTTTGAGCAGTGCGGCAGTTACGCCTAAACCTGCCTGTTTCTGGCCATTAAAATGCCCGTTATAAATAAAGTGCGAACCGCATGAGGGGCTATTTTCTTTAAGGACAATTGCGCTGGCATTATGCAGTTTTACAATGCGTAGTGCCTGATGGGCACCTTCGATGAAGGCGGCTGTAACATCTTCACCCGTCGCATCTATCACCCGTGCGCGACCAGCCAAAACATCCTCACCCGAACCGCCCTGAATTTCGGCAGCAGGGCGAGGGGTAGGTAATCCGCCCAAGCATTCGGGACAAATACTTTTGGCCAGACCTTGTGCCAGCAGACGTTGAACCAGTGCAACAGGACAACTTTTTGCATCGTAACGTACTGGTTCACCAGCCAAACAGGCACTGACCAAAATCATATTTATGCGTCTCGCAACACATCTTGCAATTCAGGGCGTTTATCAAATACCGATTTTGCATATGGGCAAAGTGGAATGACCTTGATTTGATCTTGTCGAGCAAAGTTGATTAATGCATCGAGCAACTCACGGCCAATGCCTCTTCCACGATACGCACTTTCGACTTCGGTGTGGTCAATACTCAGGCTATGATCGCCTACCCAAGTAAAGTGCATTTCACCCGCGACTTTGTCGTCATCTAGGGCCTGAAACATGCCCTGTTTGCCATCTTCTATTTTTTGTATGTCCAAAGCATTCTCCTGCTTATACGATATTATGGGGCTGCTTATTGCGGCATGCCTCGAACATAGCATGAAAAATCAAAAAAATAGCGCCAGTATACATAACTCCTCAAAATTAGATTTCGCTCAATTCTTCAGCATGTAAAAACTGTGTATGATGTGGGGCGCGTTTGGTGCGTGTCCACTCGTCTAGCATCTCTTGTTTGATCTGATCTGTAATTTTTGCAATCTTTTCAGGCGAGCGCGGATCATCATAAGTGAGTTCGATACGGTGTCCATTCGGATCGAAAAAGTAAATCGAGTGGAAAATTCCGTGATTGGTCACGCCTAGAACGTCCACAGCATTGTTTTCCAGATGTGCTTTGGCCTCAAGTAAGGTAGCTTCGTCTTTTACACGCAGTGCCAGATGCTGTACCCATTTCGGGGTATTTTCATCTCGGCCCATATCCGGTTGATGTGGCAACTCAAAAAATGCCAGTACGTTGCCATTGCCCGCATCTAAAAACAGATGCATATATGGGTCGAAGGCTTTGGTTGAAGGCACATGATCTTCGGCAAAGGCCAAAATAAAATCCATATGCAGATTCTTTTTGTACCATTCGACGGTTTCTTTGGCGTCTTTGCAGCGATAAGCCACATGGTGGATTTGTTCGATTTTAAATGTCATGCTCATGTCCTTATTTTATGCAGCATCGGGTTGTTGTTCTGGCGCCGCTTCAATAAACGCGGGGAGGGTCATACACTGTGCATAGACCGCTTCAATGAGTGGATAGGCGCTTAAATCAATTTGAAAGCGTTTGGCGTTATAAACTTGTGGAATCAGACAGCAATCTGCCATGGTCAGCTGATCACCAAAACAAAATTTACCTGCCGTCGCCTGTAATTGGGCTTCCAGGCTATTTAGGCCAGTCACGATCCAGTGCTGATACCATTGATTTTTTTCGATATCAGAGAGCTTAAGGGTGCCTGTTAAATATTGCAGTACCCGCAGGTTATTTAGCGGATGAATATCACAGGCAATATTGAGACAAAAGGCACGAACTTGGGCACGTAAATGGGCCGCTTGGGGCAAAAGTCTTGGATCTGGATATTGCTCTTCAAGATATTCAAGAATACTCAGCGACTGGGTCAGAACATGCTCTTCGTCTTGTAAGGTCGGCACCAGCTCGCTCGGATTAAGCTGTACATACGCAGGTGAGTGTTGCTGACCGCCATCTTGAAGTAAATGAACGGGTACAATTTCGGCAGTCAGTCCTTTAATAGCAAGTGCAATGCGGACTCGAAACGCCGCCGAGCTTCTAAAATAGCTATACAGTTGCATAGTCGGTACGTTCCTGTGCTTCGGTTTCTTGAAAAGCGAATTGACGTGCCGGCAAGATCGTGCCTGTCACTTCGCCAAAGCCAATCCGTAAGCCATTTTTTTCACAATAGCCTTTCATGATTAGCGTATCGCCATCTTGTAAAAAGCCGCGCTGCTCACCGTTTGAAAGTTGTAATGGGCGCGTATTATTCCATGTGAGTTCAAGCAGCGAGCCATAAGAATCTGGAGTCGGGCCAGAAATAGTACCTGACCCCATTAAGTCACCCACTTGTACATTACAGCCTGCCACCGTGTGATGAGTTAGTTGTTGTGCCATCGACCAGTACATATATTTAAAATTGGTGCTGCAAATCACATCTGCATGTTGTTGTTCGGCAGCTTTGAGTTCTACCGATAAATGAATGTCGTAACTGTTGGCCGAAAGATCTTCTTGTAAATAAGCCAGTGGCAGTGGATCTTGTTGTGGCGAATGCGTTCGAAACGGTTCAAGTGCCTCTAGCGTGACAATCCATGGCGAGATGGAAGAGGCAAAAGTTTTGGCATTGAACGGCCCGAGTGGTACATATTCCCACTGTTGCAAATCGCGCGCCGACCAGTCGTTAAACAGCACCACACCAAAAATATGATCCCATGCGTTTTCAATTGAAATCGGTTCACCTAGGTGAGTTGCCTTGCCCACAATAAAGCCCGTTTCCAGTTCAAAATCCAGCTTGCGACAGGCTGAAAAGACAGGACGCTCCTGATCGGGCAATTTGATTTGACCCGATGGACGCACAATATTGGTACCGCTTACCACCACCGAGCTGGCGCGTCCGTTATAGCCCACAGGTAGCTCAGACCAGTTCGGCAATAACGCATTTTTGGGGTCACGAAACATGCAGCCCACATTGGTGGCGTGTTCTTTAGACGAATAAAAATCGGTATAGCCCGGAATATGTACAGGTAAATGCATCACCACATCGCTTTGCTGATAAAAAGCGTGCTGACGAAGTGCGGTGTTATCGCGAAGCGTCGATTCATTTTTAGACAATAAGCGCTGCAAGGTTTGTCGCGTGCTGTGCCAATACGCTTTACCACTTTCAATAAATTTATTTAAGGTGGGTTGGTCGAAAAACTGTTCACCCTCTTGGAGAGTTAAAAGCCCTGCACGCTCAAGTGCCGCCAGATCGACCACCCAGTCGCCGAGTGCCACGCCTACACGGCGTTTACCTGTTGTGGTTTCGCTAAAAATTCCGTAAGGCAAATTCTGAATAGGAAAATCCGAAGTCGGGAAAACCTCGATAAATGAAGATAAATGCGCGCTCATGTCAGCATTCCTTGGCATATCAGTAATCTCTTTATCTTTCATCATACGGATTTTTTATAATTACGCAATACGAAATTTATTTATGAATAATGTAATTATATTGATAGTTAAAAATTTAAATAGATAAAAAAACCTGCAATAGATGCAGGTTGAATTGTTGATGCCAAATAGAATCTAAATTTAGCGGCTTACTTCATAAGCATAAAAAAATCCACACAGCGATGCTTTTCTAGAGCATCGCTTGTGTGGATTTTTAAGTAATTCAGTATGAGACTTTATTAAGTAGTATTTATAAAGTACTCTCATACAAAATTAGTTTTCAAAATCAGTTGCTTACTCTACGGTAACTGATTTTGCAAGGTTACGTGGCTGATCGACATCTGTACCACGCAATACCGCCACATGATACGACAGTAACTGTACCGGAATACTGTACACAATCGGTGCCAGCCAAGCATTCACATCTGGAATTAAAACCACATGCTGACGGTCTTTGTCGCGAATACCGCTGTTTTCATCGGCAAACACAAACAGTTCACCGCCACGTGCCTGAACTTCTTCCATATTCGATTTTAGTTTATCGAGCATATCGTCTTGCGGCGCCAAAATGACCACAGGCATTTCGTTATCGACCAAGGCCAACGGGCCATGTTTTAATTCACCCGCGGCATAGCCTTCGGCATGAATATACGAAATTTCTTTCAGTTTCAATGCACCTTCAAGGGCAATCGGATAATGTGTACCGCGGCCCAAGAACAAGCAGTGCTGCTTTTCAACAAACAGTTCAGATAAACGTAAAATTTCCGTATTGTGTTGCAAAGTATCGAGCATGACTTTTGGACAATGCCACAATTGCGATGCAATCTCTGAAATTTGTTCAGCGGCAATTTGCTGCTTCACCTGACCAATTTTCAAAATGAGTAGCATCAATGCTGCAAGCTGAGTGGTAAAGGCTTTGGTCGATGCCACGCCAATTTCTGGGCCTGCGAGGGTTAGCAAATGATGATCTGTTTCGCGTACCATCGATGACGTGGCCACGTTACAAATGGTCAGAGTCGAGATCTGAATATCTTTGGCTTTGGCACGCTTTTGTGTGTCACGTAGCGCTGCCAAGGTGTCGGCAGTTTCACCAGACTGAGAAATACAGATATACAAAGTATTCGCCACAATCACCGGTGAGCGATAACGAAACTCGCTAGCAATCTCCACCTGACACGGCACATTAATTAATTGCTCAAACCAGTACTTGGCAATCATACCGGCGTGGTAACTGGTACCGCAGGCAATAATCTGTACGTTTTGGATCTGTTTAAAATCCACTTCGGCCAAGTGCAAGAAATCATCACGCAATGCATTGCCATTTAAGGCTTGTGAAATGGTTTGTTGAATAGCTTCAGGCTGCTCATAAATCTCTTTGAGCATGTAGTGCTTGTATTCGCCTTTCGATGCATTACTGACCGCAGCATCAAGCTCTTTAACCGGACGCTCGATTTTTTCGCCATGTGCATAAATTTCAATACTGTCACGGGTCAGACGGGCAATATCACCTTCTTCCAAATACACAAAGCGATTGGTCACAGGTAAAAGCGCCAACTGATCTGAACTGATAAAGTTTTCACCAATCCCCACACCAATCACCAGGGGCGAACCTTCACGTACGGTGATCAACTCATCTGGATGATCCTTATGCACAATACCCAGCGCATAAGCGCCTTTAAGCTCTGGCACTACACTACGAACTGCATCGAGCAGGCTGGTTTGCTCTTTGAGCGCATGATGCACCAGATGCGCCACGACTTCGGTGTCGGTTTGTGAGGTAAAGACATAGCCTAGCGCTTCTAGGTCATCTTTAAGCTCTTGATAGTTTTCAATAATACCGTTGTGCACCACAGCCACATCACCCGAAATATGCGGATGTGCATTGTGTTCGGTCGGTTTACCATGCGTGGCCCAGCGTGTATGTGCAATACCTAGAGAGCCGCTTAATTTGCTCTGTGCAACGGCCTCGGCCAAATTGGCCACTTTTCCTACACGGCGCTCGCGCAGGATATGCGATGGACTCACCAATGCAACGCCCGCAGAGTCGTATCCGCGGTATTCAAGGCGTTTGAGACCTTCAATTAAAATCTCACTAATGTTGCGTTCTGCAACGCCTCCGACGATACCACACATGCCTAATACCTCTTATTTTTTCAACTTTTGCGGACGTTGATAATTTGCTTTTTCAATTTGTTGCGCGCGCTCAAATGCCAGTGCATTGTCGCTCACATCACGGGTAATCACCGAACCTGCACCCACGGTGGCACCATTGCCAATATGTACAGGCGCGACCAGTGAACTGTTAGAGCCAATAAATGCAGCATCGCCAATCACAGTTTTAAATTTATTTGCACCATCATAATTGCAGGTAATGGTTCCTGCACCAATATTCGAACCAGCACCAACTTCGGCATCGCCCAGATAGGTAAAATGGTTGGCTTTTGAGCCGACCCCGATACGGGTATTTTTCACTTCAACGAAGTTGCCGATGTGTACGTCGTTGGCCAGCTCTGCACCCGGACGCAAGCGCGCAAATGGTCCGATCAGAGTATTTTCACCCACAACCGCATTTTCAAACACGCTGTAAGGTTGCACTTTTGTGCCAGCAGCAATACGGGTATTTTTTAATACGCAACCTGCGCCAATTTCGACAAAATCGCCCAGTTCACAATCACCTTCAATAATCACATTGATATCGATTTTGACATCTTGTCCAATTTTGAGCGTACCACGTACATCAAAACGAGCCGGATCACTCAAGGTGAGACCCTGCTGCATCAGGCTTTTGGCTTGTTGCAATTGAAATTCGCGCTCGAGCGCTGCCAGTTGTAGACGGTCATTGACGCCTTCTACTTCATAGGCCAGTTCGGGCTGAATTGATGCAATTTCCAAACCGTCGGCAACGGCCATGGCCACAATATCGGTGAGATAGTATTCACCTTGGGCGTTGTTATTCGATAGCTTTGGTAACCATGCGTGCAGTTTCTGATTACTGACGCAATAGATGCCAGTATTAATTTCCTGAATCTGACGCTGTTGCTCAGTGGCATCTTTATGTTCCACAATCGCTTGAATCTTGTCGTTGTCACGAATGATGCGTCCATATCCGGTCGGATTGTCCACATTGAGCGTAATCATGCCAATGCCAGTTGCACTTGATACGGCAAGGAGCTGATCGAGAGTTTCTTGGCGCACCAACGGCACATCGCCATACAAAATCAGTGACATGCCTTCTTGTGGTAATACGGGTAATGTCATCTGAACCGCATGACCTGTGCCCAGTTGTTCGGCTTGCTCAACCCACTGAATATTTTCTTGCTGAAATTGTTGTTGAACGTGTTCACCACCGTGTCCATAGATGGTAATAATATTTTGTGCATGCAGTTGTTTTGCCGTTTGAATGACGTGTCCGAGCAAAGGACGGCCTGCCAAAGGCTGTAATACTTTAGGAAGGCTAGAGCGCATACGCGTTCCTTTGCCCGCAGCAAGAATAATAACGGTCGTTGTCATGAATAACCTACTTAACGGTTTAGACCAGTGATAAATATATCAAAATACACAGTGCAGCCCAGAGCCCTGCAATCAGATCATCAAGCATAATGCCAAATCCGCCATGCACCTGTCGATCAATCACTCGAATGGGCCACGGCTTCCACACATCGAACAGCCGGAATAGGGCAAAACTGATGAGGGCCCATTTTACATCCATTAGATTAAAATAGATTAAAGGCAATACGGTAATCGATTGTCCTGCAAATTCGTCCCAGACAATCCGGCCATCATCGTGTACACCCATCAGTTCTGCGGTTTTCCCACAGAAAAAAATCCCGATTACACTCATCAGTGCAATCAGAGCCACACTTGGATAAAAACCGATCCAGACCCAAAACGGAATGAACAGTAAGGCAAAGGCCGAGCCAAAAGTGCCGGGTGCTTTGGGCGCCAAGCCTGAACCAAAACCAACACCACAAAATACGATGCAGCGATTGAACCAAGACATGCGTTTGAAGTCGATTGAAGGTTTAGGCAAAGTGTTGGTATCCATGCAGTTGAAGCGGGTAGTCCTGTCCTTGATAATGATAGGTCAATTGTTGTTGTGCGGTAATCTGACCAATTTTTGTGATTTTGGTATCGAGAGAATACTGTTGAAGTTGTTCAAAATGTTCAGGTGAGATGGTAAAACACAGCTCATAGTCGTCGCCCCCTGCAAGTGCAAACTGCCACTTGGCTGTATTTTCAAGCGCTTCGAGTGCAGGGTCGAGCGGTAGCTGCTCAAGATCGAGCTGCGCCCCAACATGAGATGCTTTTAAAATATGCCCCAGATCTTGGGCCAAACCGTCGGACACATCAATCATGCTTGATGCAAGCCCTTTCAGGCGTTGTCCGAGTTCGCAGCGTGGTGTTGGATAATCCAGTCGCTGCTGCAAGGCAGAGCCTAAATGTGCCAGACCATAGGCAGCGTCACCCACTTGACCACTGACCACCACATAGTCACCCACCTGTGCGCCAGATCGGCATACGGCTTGCTGCTGATCGACATAACCAAGCGCCGTCACCGTAATGGTGAGGTGCGGGCTCTGTGTGGTATCGCCACCAATGAGGTGTACCCCAAATTGATCACAGCATTGATATAGGCCACGACTAAACTCACTTAACCAGTCATGATCGACTTCTGGAAGGCTAAGTGCCAGCAAAATACTGTGTGGTTTAGCTCCCATTGCAGCAATATCAGACAAATTAACTGCAACACTTTTCCAGCCAATGGCATGGGCAGAGGTGCTAAGTGGAAAATGCCGACCCGCAATCAGGGTATCTGTACAGATGACCAGTTGCTGGCCATGTGGCGGCGTAAGCAGGGCTGAGTCGTCACCAACACCAAGTTCATCGCCATGTAAGGCCGAACGGGAAAAATATTGGTCAATTACAGAAAACTCAGCCATGCACGCAACACGCCTTAGTTGGCTTGTTGTTTTTCAGCTTCACGAAGTCGAGAAGCCAAACGATCAAGAACACCATTGATGTATTTGTGGCTATCGGCACCACCAAAATGTTTGGCCAGCTCAATCGCTTCGTCCAGAACAACACGATACGGGATCTCGAGATGGTCTCGAAGTTCATATGCACCTAAACGTAAGGTTGCCAATTCGACGCCATCCAGGGCACTGAGTTCACGGTCTAGTACCGGAACAAGTAACGTATCCAATGTTTCATGTTGTGCAACCACTTGCGTGAGCAATTCATGATAGTAGCTGAGATCGACCTTGTGCATCGCATTTTCGACACGGGTACGTGCTTCAATTTCATGCACAGGGTTGTGGCTCATTTGCCATTCATAAATGCCTTGTACAGCAAAACGACGTGCTTTACGTTTCGCTGCATAAGCGGCTTGGAGTGTTTGCGACATGCTTTAGATTGCCTTTAACAGATTAACCATTTCAATTGCAGTTAAGGCTGCTTCAGAACCTTTATTACCTGCTTTTGTACCCGAACGTTCAATTGCCTGTTCGATACTGTCAGTTGTCAATACACCATTGATAACCGGAAGACTACTTTCAAGTGCAACCACACCAAGGCCTTTGGCACATTCGCCTGCAACGAAGTCGAAATGTGGAGTACTTCCACGAATGACTGCGCCCAAAGCAATAATGGCATCAAATTTGTTAGAATCAGCCAATTTTTTAGCAACGATTGGCAATTCCCAAGCACCTGGTGCGTAAGCAACAGTGATATTATCCTCGCTAACGCCATGACGTTTCAAGGTGTCAATTGCACCTTCGAGTAAATGCTCAACGACAAAACTGTTAAAACGACCCACTAAAATCGCGTAACGGCCTTCGCTCGCGAGATGTAATAAACCTTCAATACGGCGAATTGCCATAACAACCTCGATTAGTTTTCTAGAGTTTGATCTGCGGTGATGTATTTCACCACTTCCAAGTTAAAGCCAGACAGCGCGTTAAAACGTAAAGGTGAACTGAGCAGATTCATTTTTTCCACGCCCAAATCACGTAAAATTTGTGCACCGACCCCAATCGTTTGATATTGCTGTGACAGCGCAGCATTTGATTTTAACGGTTTCGGTTTGGTCAAGCTTTCAAGGGCAGGGCCCAAATCTTGTAAATGATCCTGTCCAATCCAGACCAATACGCCACGCTCTGCGGCAGCAATGGTGCTTAAAGCACGATCCAGATTCCACGCCGGCTCACCGCCTTGCTTATTGAGTTTGAGCAAGTCGCGGGTCGGGTTAAAGCCATGAACACGCACGGTGGTAACGCCTTCACGCGGTTCACCTTTGACCAGTGCCAGATGGATATCCGGATTTCCAACTTCACGGTAGCGGAAGAGCTCAAAGTGACCGTATTCGGTTTCGATAGTTTGCTGGCTCAAGCGCTCGACCGTCTGTTCATTGGTCATACGGTAATGAATGAGATCGGCAATGGTTCCAATCTTTAAACCATGCTTTTCTGCAAAGACTTCTAAATCGGGGCGACGTGCCATGGTGCCGTCTTCGTTGATGATTTCGCAAATCACCGATGCAGGTTCAAGCCCGGCTAGTCGAGCCAGATCACAGCCTGCTTCAGTATGACCGGCACGGTGAAGAACACCGCCTGGTTGTGCCATTAAAGGAAAGATATGGCCCGGTTGTACAATATCGCTTGGTTTGGCATGCGCAGCCACGGCAGTGCGAATGGTGTGGGCACGTTCTGCTGCCGAAATACCGGTGGTGATGCCTTCTGCGGCTTCGATCGATAAGGTAAAGTTCGTGCTGTGCTGTGCGCCGTTCTGGTCGACCATGAGCGGCAGGTTTAACTGCTGGCAGCGTTCACGACTTAAGGTCAGGCAGACCAGTCCACGCGCGTGCGTGATCATAAAGTTGATGTCTTGCGGACGTACATGCGTCGCAGCAATGACTAGATCACCTTCATTTTCACGGTCTTCATCATCAATTAGAATGACCATTTTGCCTGCACGGATATCTTCGACAAGCGCTTCCACATCACTTAGTGGCATAAGCCTTTCCCTTCTCACTGTGTCCGAAGACGATTATCTTTCACAATTTGTAGCATAGTTTAGCGTGTTTTCACCGAATTTGCCTATGCTGCATGCATTTACTTTCTGGCATCCCTTTATACACAGAACCGAAGTCACTTGAAAAGCCTAAATGGATCGAAATTAAAGCATTCTGTCCACGAAATAATCAACGTTTTAGTCATAAAAAGAATGAACTTTTCGCATTTTCTGATAATTCAACCCATAAAAAACAAAAAAACCCGCCAGCGCGGGTTTTAGTGATGTGAAAGCGGACTTAAATTTTTGAGGTATGGTCTAAAGAGGCATCAATCGATGCGCGCGCCTTTTTTCCCATCAGAATCTCGGTGCGAATACGCTGTGCAGTCTCGGCGCAGTCATTGTTCATACCGTTCATCATAAAGGCATGACGGGTCATCACATTACTTGGATTCGGCATGGCAACCAACTGGAATGCCTCACCCACTACTTTAAGCTGATGGTGATTGAGGTGCAATGCAGATTCTTTGGCATGCAAATAGCCAGTCAGGCGCTGCGCTGCCTCGAGTGGATTAAGTTGCATGGCCTCAACGGCAGTCGAGACAGCAAAACGGGTTTGCAGGGCAAAACGTTTGTCTTCACGATAACGCTTGTACAGTACGTCAGAAAGCAACTGGAACACGGCACCTGTCATGAGTAAACACAGTGTACCTTGTGTAGTTGGCTTACTCATGATCAAGTTGGCGCCCTGCTGCTGAAATTCATTGACCACCTGAATCTCGTTTGGATTCACATGGTAATGCTTGCAGCTCAGCTCAATGCTTTTTTGTAAAAAGATCTGGCAGAGCTTGAAGTAGGGCACCGAAACAGACTGGTTGACGCTATTGAGTAATTGTTTCGGATCGTAAAACTGAATATTCAGTGCCACCGCCTGATCGCCTTGCGTGTGCTCAGGCAATACCACGTCTGGAATCTGAATGGCTTTTTGCTGCGCCTGCTGTTTGGCCTGTGCCACCAAGGTGATGGTATTTTGCTTTTCTGTTTCAAGCGCCTGAATCAATTGCTGGATTTCATGCTTTAAGCGAGTTTCACTGTTGATGCGTGCCAAATATTCACTGCGGCTTGGTCGAGCAATGGCGCGATATGCCAGCCAGAGGAGCAAGTGAATCACAAACATGGCCAAAATGGTCAACCACTGGGTTCTTAAGATTTCACCAATGCTGGGTTTAATCAGCGTGATTTCAATGGTGCCGACTTTCTTTTCGTTTTGCAGTGCATCCCGTACAAACACTTCGCCTTGGCGAGTTTTTTCCATACCACTGGTGGCCAGTACCTGCTTGTTGGCATCCAGAATACGGATTGAGGCCACGCTAGGGTTGGTGGCATAACGGTTGGCAATCAATGCCAAGGATACCGTATTGGCCGGTTCCAGCTCGGTCAGACTGTCGGTGACCAGTTGACTGGTCATCAGTTGCCCCTGACTCGCACGGTTCTCATTGAGTTGATGGGTGGTTGCAATCACCATTAAAAAGGTATGCAAAGCAAAACTTACGATTAATAGGCTAGCAAATAGCCCTTGTCGAGGTGCATTCAACGTAAACTTCCAAGGCAAATAGATTCAATTTCGATTATGATTCTTACAATAGTTGTAGCTCAAACCCGAGTCAATTCATGCGAGAAATCATTCTTATCTCTTTTTTGGGACCCGACCAACCTAATCAGTTCACCCGATTAATGCAGGTATTGTCCGTTCATTCCTTACATATTCTAGATGTCGGCCAGGCCGTTATTCATAATCAGCTCACCTTGGGCATCGTGGTTGCATCCGATGACGAAACCGCTACAGCACTAGCGATGAAGGAAATTTTGATTCTAGCACATGATATTGGACTGACTGTGCGCTTTAAACCCATCTCAAGTGCAGAATACGATCAGTGGGTCAGCGAAGGTGGCCGTACACGCTATATCGTGACTGCATTGGCGCCAGAATTGACCGCTTCACATTTACAAGCTGTTACCAAAATTGTCTCCGATCAGGGCTTCAATATCGAAACAGTGACCCGGTTGTCGGGCCGCCCAGCACTGGGTTCGCAGCAAGATGCACCGCAACGTGCCTGTGTACAGTTTGGTTTAAGTGGGCAAATGCTCGATGCTCAGGCCATGCGTGCGGCATGTTTAAGTCTTTCTGGTGAACTCAATATCGATGTGGCAGTTCAAGAAGACAACGCCTATCGCCGTAATCGTCGTTTGGTCTGTTTCGATATGGACTCGACCCTGATTGAGCAAGAAGTGATTGACGAACTGGCATGTGAAGCAGGGGTTGGCGAGCAGGTGGCTGAAATTACCGAGCGTGCCATGCAGGGCGAGCTGGATTTCCAGCAAAGCTTCCGTGCACGTGTGGCCTTGCTTAAAGGTTTGGATGCCTCGGTACTGCCGCGTATTGCTGAACGCCTGACCATTACCGAAGGGGCAGAGCGCCTGATTTCGACTTTAAAAGCATTGGGCTACCGCACCGCGATTTTATCGGGTGGTTTTCAATATTTTGCCGAATATCTACAAGATAAACTCGGTATAGACGAAGTACATGCCAATATTTTAGATGTGAAGGCAGGTGTGGTGACTGGTGAGGTAAAAGGTGCCATTGTTGATGGCGCCCGTAAAGCCGAACTGTTGCGTGATCTGGCACAGCGAATGGGCATTTCACTTGAACAGGCCATTGCAGTTGGTGATGGCGCGAACGATCTGCCAATGCTGTCGATTGCCGGATTGGGTGTGGCATTTCGTGCCAAGCCATTGGTGCGTCAAAATGCCAATCAGGCCATTTCGAGTGTAGGTTTGGACGGTGTACTGTATTTACTTGGGGTGCATGACAAGGATCTGACACGCGCCTAAAAGGCTCGATTTTCAGGCTTTGAACGCTGCTCGATGAGCGGCGTTTTTTATATGAAATTCCCATCCAATCCAGCCCTTTAGCCCAACACGTCAATTGATAAATTTTGAAACGTATCGCGCAAAAAAAAATTAAAAAACACTGCTTTTTGAGGATATGGCGTTGTAATGACACGCCAACAACGATCAGCTCTAGAACGGCGCTTTTTTTGATGGTTGAAAATGTGTAATGACAAAATAATGTTGCGACAGGGTGTGTCGTCACAAGCCATTTTGACTCTTTTTTTCTAAAAAAAACCCTCCATAATGCAGCTACAGACAAAAACAGATGCGTTGTTGAATGCACGATGTTGAATGCGTGAAGGGACTTAACTTGATGTTCTGCTCGGGATGCAGAAACTTAATCTTAGACGGAGGTTTAGTATGGTAACAGCCAGCTTCGCCACACTGCTTGGTGTCGGGATGATCGTGCTTGCACTAGCTGTTGTATTCTTTTCGCCGTACCGTCATTGGCTCGGTTTCATGTTTGCAGGTATGTTTTTTTGGGGCTTGATCGAGGTTGTACGTTTTGGGGTACAGACCGTATTTGAACTGCCGGTCACCTACAGTTATCTTGCGGCATTAAGCCTGTCGATGGTCACGGTCACCATCATTTTACTGCGAGAAGACAAGCGCGCACAAAAAGCCTTGGCAAATCGTCAGTATATCGAACACACCCCTGTCTATGAGGACGATCAGCAGCAATATTCGAGCCGCTAAACGGTGTGATCCAGTCATAAATCAGGTGCAGTCCGGCTGCGCCTTTTTTACTTTTTTTATCATCTTTTATGAACGAAACACAGTATAGCTGCCGATACATTTGTGCTAGGATGACCCAGTTCATTTTTTGATAAGAATACAAATAGGCTTAAATGTCATGAAACTTTCTTCTCTACCTGTCGTGAAGTTACCTCTGGTCGACTTAAGTACCGATCCGCTTGACTTACTGGTCATGGGTTTGGCTTTACGTATGAAGCAGTTGGCACGTACCTGCCCGAAATTTATTGAACTCACACATGACCGTGCCTTTCGTATTCAGATTGGCACCGATTTGGGTTTTGCGCGCCAAATCATCGTCAATCACGGTCAAATCGAGACAGCCGCGGGCAGTGCAGAAAAAGCAGATTTTATTTTGCAATTTGCCGACAGTGAGCAGGGCGTTAAAACCTTGATCAAAGGTGATCCAACCGCATTTATGACGGGGATGCAAAATGGCACGATCAAAATGGAAGGCGATTTTAGTCTGTTGGTCTGGTTTAATCAGGCAGCAAAACTGATTCCACCAAAGCTACCAAAGCCAGTGAAGCTCAAGATCAAGCAAGCTCGCCAGTTTTTAAAAGAAAAAACCGGCAAATCGTTCTAAGTCAGAATAGATGTGTACAGCAGGCGCTCGGTATCGGGCGCCTGTTTTTTTTAAGGTTAGTTTTAAATCTCGAGCTGAAACGTCACTGGGCCATCGTTGATCAGATGCACTTTCATATCGGCTGCAAATATTCCGGTTTCAACCCGAGCAAATTGCGATTTGGCATACTCCACCAATTGTTCATAGAGTACTTTGGCGTCTTGCGGTGGCATCGCTGGCCCAAAATCGGGACGCAAGCCTTTTTGGGTCTGAGCCATTAAGGTAAACTGTGACACCAGCAGTAAGCCTCCCTGCGCCTGATCGATATTCCAGCCCATTTTGCCGTTTTCATCATCGAAAATCCGGTACTTTAAAATCTTATCGATCAGTTTTTTACCTTTGTCGAGGTCATCGTCTTTACCTAGACCTAAAAAAACCAGAAGTCCATGCTGGATCGCTCCTGTGGTATGTCCATCGACCACCACGTGGGCTTCAAGGACGCGTTGTAGTAGTGCGCGCATGACAGATCTCAAAAACGAAATGTGCAAAATACTATCAGAAATACAGCAAAAGTCAGCACATTGCCACAGTGTTGACAGGACAAAGGTCTTATACAAATCAAGGTGATTCTTGCCAAAAAAATGTGGTTTAATGCATAAAGCTAACCTGCATGTTTGTTGTCTATGTCTCCAATCATTCATTCATTACTCGATACCGATCTTTATAAATTTACCATGTTGCAGGTGGTGCTACATCAATTCCCCCAGACGCACAGTGTGTACCAGTTTCGCTGCCGTAATCTGGATCAAACGGTTTATCCACTGACGGATATTCTGGATGATCTGAATGAACAACTCGACCACTTATGTGCGCTCAAGTTCAAAGATGATGAACTGCAATATTTGCGTTCCTTTCGATTTATTAAAAGCGACTTTGTCGATTATTTAGAGCTGTTTCAGCTCAAACGCCGTTTTATTCGTGCCAGTATCGATGCCAAAGGCCGTTTGGACATTAGTGTTGAAGGCCCGATGATTCAGGCCATGATGTTTGAGATTTTTGTACTGGCGATTGTCAATGAATTGTATTTCCGACGTATTCGCACTGAGGCTGTGCTTGAAGAGGGCGAACGACGCCTGCAAGCCAAACTTGAATTACTCAAGCAGTATGAAGCGCAGCACGCAAACGACGAACCGCCATTTCTAGTGTCCGATTTTGGTACCCGTCGTCGCTACAGTCTAGAATGGCAAAAGCACGTGGTCGAGTCGTTTCATCGTAGCTCACCGCATGTGTTTCGGGGTACCAGCAATGTATTGCTGGCTAAAGAATTAAATATTACGCCAATTGGTACCATGGCACATGAATTTTTGCAGGCATTTCAGGCGCTTGACGTAAGATTACGCAATTTTCAAAAAGCGGCCCTAGAGGCATGGGTACAAGAATATCGTGGCGATTTGGGTATTGCCCTGACCGATGTGGTGGGGATGGATGCGTTCTTGCGCGATTTCGATCTGTACTTTGCCAAGCTGTTTGATGGATTGCGTCACGATAGTGGCGACCCGTACGAATGGGGCGACAAGGCCTATGCACATTATCGACAATTAAAAATTGATACCAAAACCAAAATGCTAACTTTCAGCGATGGCCTGACCTTACAAAAGGCATGGGAATTGCATCAGTATTTTAAAGACCGCTTTAAAGTCAGTTTTGGGATAGGCACCAACCTCACCAATGATATGGGGCAAACGCCACTTAATATTGTATTAAAGCTGGTCGAGTGCAATGGACAGTCTGTGGCGAAAATTTCAGACAGTCCGGGCAAAACCATGACTGATAACGACACGTTCTTGGCCTATTTACGTCAGGTATTTGACATTGAAGATGTGGCACTGGTGTAAAAGTGATTGCACTTTTTCTGCTAAAGATGCATGAAAAACAGAAAGACCTGAAAAAAGCCTATGCTAAAATGAGGCATGGCAAACCTAGAGAATGTGATTAAAACGAAATGGCCGTACCTGAAATCAATTTGGGTTTATTGATAGAGCCCGACGAACTGCTGGCGTATCTGGATCATCCGCGGTTGCGTATTGTCGATTTAAGCCGAAGCTCGGTGTATGAACAATTGCATTTGGCACATGCTTACGCGCTTCGTCCGGCACAACTGGTTCGTCAGGAAGAACTCGCTACGGGACTCTTACCCGATCAGGCTCAACTTGAAGCCCTGATTCGCCATTTGAATCTTTCACCCTCACATCATGTAGTGGTCTACGACGACGAAGGTGGTGCATGGGCAGGACGACTGATCTGGACCTTACACTGCCTCGGATTTACCCAAACCAGTTTGCTTAATGGCGGGATTCATGCGTGGCTTGGGGCCGGATTACCCACCACGTCCGAGGTGGATACGGTTGAACCCGTCAGTCATTTATACCCGGTCAATACTTCACATGCTGCCCAATATCAAATCCAGTATGATGAGCTGCGCACCTTGATTGACAGTCAATCGGTACAGCTTTGGGATTGCCGCACACATGACGAATATACCGGATTAAGACTGGCTGCCCGACGCGGTGGACATATGCCCGGCGCACTTCATTTTGAATGGAGTACTGCCCTAAACCGCGAAAATCATCTAAAATTGCATCCATTTGAACGCACTCAGCACCGATTGCAACAGCTCGGCTTTCGTCTTGACCAGCCTGTTATTGTGTATTGTCAGTCCCACCATCGTTCGGGATTGGCGTATATTTTGGCACGTTTGCTTGATTGGCCGGTGCGTGCTTACGACGGGGCATGGAGTGAATGGGGCAATCGCCTCGATAGTCCTGTGATTACCGGAGAACAGCCATTTTGAGCTTAACGTCACGATTAAAAAAAGATTTATTTATAAAAGCACAATCGCTTGTGCCACAGCATCAGTTAAGTCGCGTGGTGGGTAAGCTTGCCGAGAGCGAAAATCTGCTGGTCAAAACCGCGGTCATTCAGGCGTTCAAAAGCAAATACGGCATTGATTTATCGATTGCACAACAGGCCGATGCCCTAAAGTACAAATCTTTTAACGAATTTTTTACCCGTGCTTTAAAAGATGGCGTCCGTGTGGTCGACAATGCCCAAGACAGTATTGTGTCGCCTGCCGATGGTGCTATTTCACAAATCGGCAGTATCGATGACGGTGAGGTGTTTCAGGCCAAAGGACAGTCTTTTTCGGTTGAAAAACTGATTGGCGATCCGCAACTGGCGCAGCCATTTAAACATGGGCAATTTGCAACGGTGTATCTATCGCCACGCGATTATCATCGTGTGCATATGCCGCTAACAGGCCGTTTAACTGAAACCTTGTATATTCCGGGTGAGCTGTTTTCGGTGAATCAGGTGACAGCCGAAAATATTCCGGGTCTGTTTGCACGTAACGAGCGTATGGTGTGCCTGTTTGATACCGAGCTGGGCCGTATGGCCGTTGTGCTGGTGGGCGCGATGATTGTGGCTGGAATTGAAACCGTGGTCACAGGCAAGGTGAAACCGACTGGACGCCTTGAGCTGAACCATCATGATGTGGTGCTTGAAAAAGGCGATGAGCTGGGTCGTTTTTACTTGGGTTCTACCGCGATTGTTTTGTTTGAAAAAGACAAAATGGCTTGGGAAAGCCAGTTTAAAGCCAACTCGGTGGTGGTCATGGGTGAGAAACTCGGTCACACGCTTTAATCAATATGTGTGTCGTGTACAGCCTGAGTAGACAGGCTGTACATGGTCAAAAATTATGAATGGGTCAAAGCATATTTCAGTAAAATTGAAAGCCCAGAGAAAAAAATCACCACATGAATAATTTTTAAAAATTGCGCTTTAGAGAGTTTAAGCGTGATGTGTTTTCCCACGTAGCTGCCAATCAGCATCGATGGTATAAAAAGCAGCATCAGTGCAAAGATGTGCCACGAAAAATACACTCCAGCAAGTGCAAATAGGATGACGCGTAGCAGCGTACTACAGCCAATGAGTGTGGTTTGTGTGATACGGATTTTTTGTGGGTCTTGTAAGCGACCATTTAAATAAATCGAATACATAAATCCGCCACTGCCAAACATGGCACCCAATAACCCACCGCCGAATCCAAAAGGAACAACATGTTTGGAGTCAAAGCGACGCTCAGGTTGAATTCCACTTAATGCATAAAGCGCATAAAGTAAAATAAATACCGCAAAAGCCAATAAAGACGTTTCAGGTTTAATTTTAAGCAGCAATAAAAATCCGATCAGACTACCCACACACATCAGCGGAATCAGCCGTTTAAGCTCGGTTATATCGGCTTTTTTACCATCTCTGATGAGATTCGACAGGGCAGCACATAAATCTAGAAGTGCCAGTAAGGGAATAATCTCGGCCAATGGTAAAAACTGGAGGAGAACTGGGCTGGCAATCAGCGCCGTTCCAAAGCCAATCATGCCAAAAATAATATACGAACACAGAACAGCCATGAGCATGACACTGATCTGAACGATGGAAAAATCGATAAAAGCCACGCTAAACTCCGTTTTTATTGTGTGAATCATCGACTGCGCGAGATCGAGATGTGGCAAGCAAGACCTCTACGCAGCAGCTTATGGTGTTAATGAATCTCTTTGTGCGTGACGGCTATACGTGCCTCGTGATAGTCACGACTTTGCATTTCTTGTAAGCGCGAAAAGGTGCGCTGAAATTCGAATTTGAGCTTTTCATCGTTGTAGAGCTGTTCAATCGGCTGCTCAGCAGTCAAATACAGCACTACTTTTTGCTCATACAACTCATCAATCAGATAAATAAAGCGTCGCACTGCATCGTAAATGGCGTCCGTTAACTCGGTGATATTGCTAATTAGCACATGGTCATAGCGACGACACAGCTCGATAAAATCTGCTGGACTACGTGCATCGCGGCACAGCCGATCAAAGCTGAACCACGCCACGCGCTCATGTAAGCCAAGTGCCTCTAAATCGCGATGATTGATTTGAATCAGCGTGGGATGTGCATTGTGCTGGGTCAGATGCCGATAAATACTGCTTAACCATGCATCGGCCGTTGCATCGAGGGGTGAGAAGAAAAACTGATCCAGAACATGGTGGCCTTTTACCACGCGATAATCGAGGGCATTGCCAATCTTGAGAATGTGGCAATGCGTATGAATATGCCGGATGGTCGGTAAGAAACGCTCTCGGTGTAAGCCATGCTTGTACAAATTATCTGGATCGATATTCGACGTTGCCACTAAAATCACGCGCTTGGCAAACAGTAAGTTAAACAGATTGGACAAGATCATCGCATCAGTGACATTGCTGACAAAAAACTCATCGAAGCAAATCAGTTTATATTTTTTAATCAGGTCATTGGCAATGTGCTGAAGTGGATCACGCGTGCCGCGGTAATGCACCAGCTGCTGATGAATATTTTTGAGAAAATGATGAAAATGGATGCGGACTTTCTTTTTATAGCTTAAGGACTGGTAAAAAATATCCATCAGCCATGTTTTACCGCTGCCAACGCTGCCCCACATATAAAGCCCACGAATAGGGCGCTGTATAAAAAATGCTTTGGGGCGTTCCAGTTTCTCCCAGATCTCATTTAATTGTTCAATAGCCGCCTGCTGCGAAGGATCAGCCAAAATGGCTTGCTGCTGAATCAGAGCCTGATAGTACTGTTTTGGGCTCTGGCCGGTGTACTGTGTCATGTCGATTGCTCGTATAGCCCATCTTGAAGGAGGCTTAATCAAGATTTGTTATGATTATAAAAACAATAACCGCCACTATACGCAGATTGTGGCGGTTTTAACAGATGGAATCAGCATGTTGTGCTGCCCAGCAATACAGAGCAGAGGGTGTGTTTACATCATCTGGTACAAACGTTCTTTGGGGAAAATGGCCTTGAACGTCGAACCTTCATTTTCTTTAGATACGACATCGAGATAAGCGCCGTGCTGCATCAGCACATGTTTAACGATGGCCAGCCCAAGACCCGTTCCGCCTGTGGCACGGCTGCGGGCGCTGTCGACACGGTAAAAACGTTCGGTCAAACGCGGCAAGTGTTTGGGATCTATACCAATGCCGTTGTCTTGTACGGTAAAGTAGCCGTGTTCGCCATCGTCGTGCCAACCAATGGTAATAATTCCGCCCTTGGGCGTGTACTTGATGGCATTGGTGATCAGATTACTAAAGGCGCTGGCAATTTCCATATCGGAGCCAATCAGATCACAATGGCTGTCGATATCCAGATTTAGGGTATGTCCGTAGTCGACATTGTAGGCCTGGGCGTCGTCAAAAAGCTGATTCATCAGACTTGGCATTTCAATGATCTGATTTTTGGCAATGGTTTTATTATTTTCCAGATTCGAAAGTAACAGCAGATCATTCACCAGTGCATTCATACGTTTGGTTTGTGATTGCATTTGATCGAAAGCGCGTTTCCAGCGTGGATTTAAATCTTCCTGATCGGTGAACGTTTCGATGTAGCCGCTCAAAACGGTCAGGGGCGTACGTAATTCATGCGAAATATTGTCGACAAAATCTTTACGCATCTGCTCAAGATTATGAATTCGAGTGACATCGTAGGCCACCAGCAAACGACTTTGCTCGCCAAAACGGGTCAGTTTGATCTGTACATACTGATCGTCAAACAACGACGATTTGATTTTGATGCCGTCGGGCGCCTGATCAATATGATTAAAATATTCAATAAATTTGGGCTGGCGTAAAATACTTAAAATATTGTGACCGCGATCGAGAATCTTGATGCCCAGTAAACCCTCTGCCGCTGGGTTACACCATTCAATCTGGTGCAGGTCATCAATTAGCACCACGGCTTCATTGAGTGCAATCAATGACGATTGCGCACGGTCAATCAGTCCGACCATTTCGGCCTGTACAATCCGCTCTTGACGCTGTGCGCGATATACATTGAATAACAACGCGCCCCAGATACCGTTTAAATTGGGCGGGGTATCGTAGGGACGATTCGAGATCCATTCATTGACAATGTACAACGACCGAAGCTGCAAGCCAAAAAAAATCAGAAAGGCAATAAAAATACCGGCCCAAAAGTAGCCCAAACCCAGACCAATACAGGAGGCAATCACCAGAAGAAAGGCCAGTAGGCGTAAATCCTGTTTGGCAAATGCCCATAAACTACTGTAACGAAAGCGTTTATGTTCGCGTGCCAGTTCGGGGACAGGATACGGTTCGTACATAGTCAAGTCTTAGCCTGCTGCCAAATCTGCGCGGGTCGAGAAGCGATACCCCGTGCCACGCACGGTCTGTACAAAACGATCGACACCAAAAGGTTCGAGTACCTTACGCAAGCGTCGGATATGTACATCAATAGTTCGGTCTTCAATATAGACATTGCCACCCCAGACCTGATCGAGCAACTGTGCGCGGGTATAGGCGCGTTCAGGGTGAGTCATAAAAAAGGCCAAAAGACGATACTCGGTTGGCCCCATGTCTAAGATATTGCTGCCAAAACTGACACGCTGACTGACTGGATCTAAAATCAAGCCGTTGGCATCAATCACTTTTTCACCGCTGAGTGCATTGGCACGACGCAACACGGCTTTAATACGAGAAACCAATTCACGTGTGGAAAACGGTTTGGTCATGTAGTCGTCTGCACCTGCATCTAGGCCTTGTACCTTATGGTCTTCTTCGCCACGTGCAGTGAGCATAATCACTGGAATTTCAGCCAGATTTTCGTCACGTTTGAGACGGCGACACAGATCGACCCCACTGATCCCGCCGGGTAACATCCAGTCGAGTAATACCAGAACTGGGCGCTGATCGACAATCATCTGATGTGCCTGTTTCGCATCTTCTGCCTGCAAACATTGAAAGCCTGCCATATCCAAAGAGGTATGGATCATTTCGCGGATGGGTAATTCATCATCGACGATTAAAATATAGTCATCTTTCACAGCGCAATATCCTATAGGGGTTCAAACGGTAAACCGCTTTTATTTATGACAGGCTTATTACAAAGATTAATTATGACAGTATCATTGCAAAAATTGCACTGAAGTGGATTTTTGCAATGAATTGTGACAAATAAAACCACAATCCGATCGTTTAATACCGGCGTCGTCATTGAGATTTCATCGATCTAGGCTGTGGTCAAGCTTTAGATTGAGCCGGATCGTGTGACAGCTTTTCCAGCAGTGACACAAACACAATCCGGCAGGCAAACAGCACATCATCTAGAGATTGTTTGAAGCCACCCATCACCCAGCGAATCGCCACCTGTGTGACATAACCGTTCAGACCTGAAGAAACCAGTGAAAGCTCTTGCTCGCTATAACGCAGATTGGGCATGCTCAGCATCACCAGTGCCTGAATCATGCGATCAAAACGCATCATGGTTTCTTGAATGGTGGCCTGATTATGTAATTCCTGCACCAGCATGGCATCGATATAAATAATACGTGCCAAGCGTGGATCGTCTTTAAGCGTGCGTAAGAGAGCAGTTAAGCCCGCATCGATCATGTTTTCCGGCGTGGCGTTGTGTTTCATGACGGCTTGCATCACATTATTTTGCAGCGTTTCGATCTGTTTTAAAAAGATCGTCTGAAACAGGTCTTCGCTCTTTTTAAAAGATTCGTAAAAGTAACGCTCTGTAAGCTTGGCTTGATTACAAATGTCTTTGACGGTTACAGAAAAAAAGCCTGAAGTGCCATAGGCCTCAATTCCAGCTTCGATAAGTTTTTCTCGTCTTGCCGTTTTCCGCTCGGTCAGGGACAGCCCCTTAAACTGGCGCTCCTGCGATTTTTTTTTGGAAGACGACGCACTGTGTCGATCAAGTTTGGCTGCGGTCATCGCTGCAAGGGTTCTCCGAAAGTCTGTTGTTAGTGTAGCAAGTTTTTTTACAAATGACCGAATCAGTCATCGGCTGGTGTTGGTATTTGGTGGTACTTGGACTATATTGACAATGTGGATTGTCAAAAATATAGTGATGTTGAGTGCGACGTGGCAAAATGGGTCAATCGCTCAAACTTGAAGGAAGCGAACATGAAAAATTTTAAAAATAAAGTGGCAGCGATTACCGGTGCAGGTTCAGGGATTGGTCAGCAATTGGCGCTATTGCTTGCAAAAGAAGGTTGTCACTTGTCATTGAGTGATGTAAACGAAGCAGGCTTAGAGGCCACAGTTGCGCTACTCAAACCCTATCAAATTCGCGTGACCACCAAAAAAGTCGATGTTGCCGACCGCCACGCTGTTAAGCAGTGGGCACAAGAAACTGTGCAAAACCATGGCTCGGTCAATATGATCTTCAACAATGCCGGTGTCGCGCTTGGCTCAACAGTTGAAGGCGAAAGCTATGAAGATCTGGAATGGATAATGAACATTAATTTTTGGGGCGTGATTTACGGCACCAAAGAGTTTTTGCCGCTGATTAAACAAAGCAAAGAGGGACATATTATCAATATTTCCAGTCTTTTTGGTTTGACGGCGCAGCCCACCCAATCGGCTTATAATGCATCAAAATTTGCAGTACGTGGCTTTACCGAATCGTTGCGTCAAGAACTGGATATTGAAAATTGTGGCGTGAGCGCATTATGTGTTCATCCGGGAGGAATTCGAACCAATATTGCCAACGCTGCCAAAATGAATGACAGCTTGAAAACACTGGGAATGCATCCGGAAAAGTCGATCAAATCGTTTAATAAGCTGTTGCGTTGCCCACCTGAAGAGGCGGCTCGCCAAATCTTAGATGCGGTGCGTAAAGACAAGCGCCGTGTACTGATTGGTAACGATGCCAAGACACTGGATCTAATGCAGCGTCTGTTCCCAACGGGATACCAGAAAGTGACTGCACTGGCGACGTCAATGAGTAAAAAATTCTAAGCATTTCATGCCATGCGCTGAAAAAAAGGACCGATACAGTATCGGTCTTTTTTTTATCGCCCTAATTAAATCAGTGCGCGAACGGCCTTTTTCTTCCAGACAAACTGATAATAAGCCGCCTGTAAAAAACTCAAGCATACAAAAGCCAGCGCATAAGCAATCCAGATACCTTTTAAGCCCCACATTGAACTGAACCAATAAGCACAAGGGACTTCAATCAGTAAGATAGCCACAATATTAATGATCATCGGCACATTCACTGTCCCGCTGGCACGCATGATCGAGGCAAAAATTGAACCGGCACCAAAAAATAAAATTGACCAGAGTACAATAAACAGCAATTCTTGACCCAACTCGACCACACTTGGATCAGTGATAAACATTGCCATTAAATACTTTGAAAATAAATACGCTAAAACCACCAGACTACCAGTAATGGCGATGTTCATTCCCAAAGCCGTACGCGTGACTCGGGACAATAGATCCGATTTCCCCATACCAATTGCTTGTGCCCCAAAAATAGAAGCCGCAATCGAGATAGAGAGTGCCGGAAACTGAATATAATTCAACACTTGATTCACTGCACCATAGGCCGCAGTTGCATTGGCACCAAAGCGATTGACCAGCCCGACAATGACCAGTCCGGCCACCGAGGTGGTGATCATCTGAATACCGGTTGGAATACCCAAACGTAAAATCAGTGGACTAACTTCGCGGTTATGCCGAATATGACGCAGCAGTGCCCAGTCAGGCTTCAGCGGATGATTCTTTTTATTCAGGTAAATCGCCAGAAACCCTAAAACCAATACATAACCGAAAATAGTTGCAATGGCGGGTGAGACAATGCCCATTTTGGGAAAACCAAAATAACCGCCGATTAACACGGGTGTGATCACCAGCCCAATCAAGCTGGTCATGCCGAGCGCAATCAATGGCGTGATGCTGTCGCCTACACCACGTAAGATCGAGGTATAAATAATATAGACAAACAACAGCGGACTACCCGCCAGCATCCATTGCACATAGGGCAACGACAAATGCATCACTTTGGCATCGGTGCCCAGAAGGGTCAGAATTTCACGGCTAAAGAACACGCCGAGTCCTGCAATCACACAACCTATGATGAGGGTCATAAACAACGTAGAGCCGACTACGGTTCGGACTTTTTCAATATTTTGTGCGCCCCAAGCCTGACCAATTAAGACCGTAGAGCCTGCCGATAGCCCAATAATAAACGCCATCATACAAAACAGAATTGGAAAAAAGACGGCCACTGCCGCAACGGCATTGACACCCATCATTTGTCCGACAAAGACGGTATTAATGGTTCCCGATAGACTTTGTAAGGTATTGGTTGCAATTAAAGGAAGCAAAAAAATTAAAAATGTTTTCCATAACTTCTGCTCTGTAATCAACGAGCGTTTTGGGGACATTGGCTCTCCTTGGCACGTGCGATTTTATTGATCTTTGATTTCAAAATAGCACGTGCGGGGTAGGGTATAGTGAATATATTTTCTATTTTATGATAGCCAAGGCGAGCACTCTGCAAGACGCTGTGTCGCTTGTGTGAGTGTCTGTTCTGTTTTTGCAAAGCAGAAGCGGATTAAACGCATCTTCGGATCGGGTGATTGATAAAAAACACTTAAGGGAATAGCCACCACACCATACTGTTCAGCCAAGAAATAGCACATCTCCACATCGGTTAAATCGGGTCGAATAGCGCTGTAATCGACGCATTGGAAATATGTTCCCGGTGTGGGCGTAAACTGAAAATGGCTTGCGCTGAGCCCTTGATTAAACAGATCGCGTTTGGTCTGATAAAAATCAGGAAGTGCTGGAATATGGGTGGGGTGCTGGCGCATGTACTCAGCCAAGGCAACTTGTGCTGGGGTATTACCACAAAAATTGGCGTATTGATAAATTTGCCGAAAGCCCTGCATGAGCACTGGACTGGCCACGCAGTAGCCGGTTTTCCAGCCAGTCACATGAAAGGTTTTGCCAAATGAACCCACCACAAAACTACGTGCCCTGAGCGCTGGAAAATGCAACGCGCTATAATGACGCTGCTGATCGAAGACCAAGTGCTCATAGACTTCATCGGACAACACCAGTAAGTCATGCTGTTCGACCAGCTCAATCAGCTGCTGCCAGTCGTCTAATGACCATAGTGTTCCGGTGGGATTATGCGGAGTATTGACAATAATCATGCGGGTATGTGGACGGATTGCGGCCTTCACCTCGCTCCAGTCCACCGCAAAATTGGGTGCCTTAAGCGCAATATGGACCGGAATTCCACCCGCGACCCGCACTGCCGGTGCATAACTGTCATAGCTGGGATCAAATACAATCACTTCATCGCCAGCCTGCACCACCGCTTGAATCGCTGCAAAAATCCCAATGGTGGCTCCCGGCGTGATGGTTACTTCATGCACAGGATCAATCAGGAGCTGATCGCGGCTCAGAAACAATGCTGCAACCTGTTCTCTTAGGGGCAGCCAGCCATCGCCCGGTGCATATTGATTATAACCACTGCGTGTCGCATCACACAGGGCTTCAATCAGTGCATCGGGTGCGGCAAAGTCAGGAAATCCCTGAGACAGATTAATGGCTTTAAGGCGCTGCGCCAGAGCAGTCATGGTGCTAAAAATGGTCACACCCTGATTGGCCAGCTTAAACTGAAGGGGCTGCATTGGTTGAATGTCCACGCAATAATGATCAATCGGTTATAGCATATAATCGAACAATGCACGGATAATCCCGAGTGTCAGTCCAATGAAAGCACCCACGACCACACCATTGACCCGGATCATGTGTAAATCGCCACCCACTTCATTTTCAATCTTTCCGATCATTTCGCTGGAATCCCATTCGTGAATGCGTTCACTGATGTAGCGAATAATTTTATCGCTGTACTGATCACTAAACACGATGGCCAAGCCAGTCATTTTCTCATTAAGTACCTGACGCACGGCCGCATTTTGAACCAGATTATGCCCCACCTGCTGAATGGCCACCTGCAAGTTGTGTGCAATGCCAGAGTCGGCTTTAAGTAAATCGCGCTTCACGGCATCGCATAAAATCACCACGGCACCGCTGATAAAGTTTAAGACCTGTGGACTGTCCAGCAAGGCATCTTTGCCTGCATTGAGGCGCTGGCTTGCATCACTTTGACCATCCGAAAGTTGCAGCATCAGGGTTTGGGTATATTCTTCAATGCCTTGGCGCCACGGATGTTCAGGATCGGCCAGCATCGATTCCACTTTTTCGATCAGTGAATCGATGGTACGTTGTTGTACATCAATTCCAATCCAGCTGGCTCCTTTGGCCAGTTTCCATACCCCCAGCTCTTTAAACAAGGTACGGGTCAGTTCACGGGCTTGTTCTGGGTGCGTCACAATCCATTCATGTGCGAGATCTAGACCACGCTGTAACACATCTTGATGAAAGTCATTTTCAAGCACCGCACGCAGCATTTCGCTGGCCAGTGCATTGATTTTAGTACTTTTTACCCACTCTACGCTGTTACTCTGAATAAACTGCGCGATTTGCTGCTGCCCTACAAATTCAAATAATTTCGGCACGGTCTGCTGGATCAACTGCACCACTTGGGTATTATTTTTAGGATTTTCAAGCCATTGACCGACTGCCAGGCTCAGGTCGGTCTTATTCAGGCTTTGCTCGACCACCTGCGGCGACAGAAAGTTTTCCTGTACAAAGCGTCCCATCGACTCGGCAATTCGGGCTTTATTGCGCGGAATAATTTCGGTGTGATCAAGTAAAAACTTGGGAATTGGAATTTTTCCAAAAGGATTACGAAACAGAACTGTGATGGCATACCAGTCTGCGAGCCCACCCACCACGCCCGCTTCGGCACCCAGCATAAAAATATGGATCACCCATGCATATTCAGGGAAGAATTTTGCTGCAATCATCAGCAAAATCCACATCACGACCGCACTGATCAGCGCGATCGTCGCCAGACGTTTGCTACGGTGGAGGTTGGGAGAGTGGGTTGTAGACGCTGGCTGCATAGGCTTTGCTTAGTCCTTGGGGTCAGTTTTTGAGCATATTCGGCGCAGTAGCAGGCTGAGGCATAAGCACTTCGCCATTTGGGCCCAAACCATACTTGGCACCCAGTGAGCGAAGAATCAAAGTGGCATCAAAAGCATCTGACGGCGCTGTTTTCTGATCTTTAAAACATGCAATAGTATAAGACACTTCAACCGGATCGAGATTGACCACTTGTGGGGTATCAAAGAACGGGTCCGGCCAAAAGGCAGGATGGCGTCGGTAATAACCGTAAGGGTAATACATGCTTGGCGATGAATACACCACAGCCTGACGCGGTGGTTTCTGGGCCATATTGCTTGGATCATTCAGCACCTTAAAAAAGCGAAAGCCATTTTTGAGTGTTGTTTGCGCAGCCTTGACCAAGGTGATTTCTTCTGCGGCGCCATAACTCACGGAGGAATCCGCTTTAAATCCAATGCGAAAACTTTGGCTGTTTAGCGGATAACTGGAAAATTGCCCCAGTTGATCGAAGGTTCTGGGTTTATGCGGTAAGCTGGCACAGCCGGT
Organism: Acinetobacter sp. V89_7; assembly: GCF_029967895.1. Taxonomy (NCBI): domain Bacteria; kingdom Pseudomonadati; phylum Pseudomonadota; class Gammaproteobacteria; order Moraxellales; family Moraxellaceae; genus Acinetobacter; species Acinetobacter sp. V89_7. The sequence continues at coordinate 134,183 of NZ_JASCAJ010000024.1, read as the reverse complement.
AAAAGCCAGACTCGTGGCAAGCAATATCGAAACAGGAAGATATTTCATAACAACCTCCAACAAGGACGAGGCAAAATTAGCCCAGACGCATCAGAAATGACTGCCGGGCTGGGTAAGAAATTCAAGCTCCTCCGCACTGGAGGTGCGCCCCAAAATAGCGTTGCGGTGCGGATAGCGGCCAAATCGATCAATAATCTGCTTATGCTTTTTTTCAAAGCTTAGGTTGGTTTCATTACCCAAGCGCTGAAACAGTTTGAGCGCAAACTCATGAATGGCTTTGGATTCACTGTGCATAAACGGCATATATAAAAATGAGCGCTGCTCTGGGCTTAACTGTGCATCGAGTTTGAGCGCGATCGCCTCTTGTGCAAGGCCCAGCGCGAGTGGATCTTGAGCAAATGCACTGGCGTTGTCACGATAAAGATTGCGTGAAAACTGATCCAGCACAATGATTTCGGCCAGACGGCCTTCTGGTGTGTGTCGCCATGACCAAAGCTCGACGGCACAGGCCTGCCGATGTATTGCCTCAAAACGTGTTCGAATCAGCTGATCAAATGCCAGGTCTTTGGCATACCAAAAATCGGTGTGTTCGGGGGCAAACCAGAAATCCAATACGTCTTGATAATTCATCGAAATTACAGCTCGTTAGCAGATATTCTTCAATAAAATCACAAATCTTGCATGTCTTAAATACCAAGTTTGTGATAAAAAAGTGCCGAAATGAAAATATTCAATTTTTTCGAAATTAGTTTTGCCGCTGCTATGCCCAACATAATTCACGTTATACTAATAACATTATGATTTTGTGTAGTAGTTCTATCATTAGCGAGCATTGTTCATGAGTCAACCCAATTCGACCTCTCAATCTGTAGTGCAAACTTGGGTGGATTCGTCATTATTAAACGGCATGTTGCGGGGCATCGAGCGCGAGAGCTTGCGCATGCAAGGCAACGGCTTTTTATCACAGCAACCCCATCCGCACGGTCTGGGCTCGGCACTGACGCATTCACGCATCACCACCGATTACTCTGAAGCCTTGATGGAGTTTATTACACCGCCCAAAGCCAGTATTGAAGAAGTTTTAAGCGAACTTAAAGACATTCATGCGGTGGTGCATGGGCATCTCGATGAAGGTGAGAAGTTATGGCCACTTTCAATGCCATGTATGCTCGATGATGAAGAAGAACAAATTCCGCTGGCCAATTATGGCACATCCAATATTGGTCGCTTTAAAACGCTGTATCGACGCGGGCTAGGTGTACGCTACGGCCGTCGTATGCAAACCATTTCGGGTGTGCATTACAATCTGTCATTTCCAGACACGTTATTTGAAGCCTTGCAGGCGCATGAAACCGACCACGCGCTTCAGCAGATGAACTTGCAAGATTATCGAAGCCATCGCTATTTTGCCCTGATTCGTAATTTTATCCGCCTGACGCCACTGGTAATTTTTTTGGTTGGGGCCAGCCCGTCCGTATGCCGCTGTTTTCTGACTGGACGCGAGCATCATTTGCTGCCACTGGTTCGTGGAACATTATATTTACCCGATGCAACCGCATTGAGAATGGGTCGTCTGGGTTATCAAAACTCGGCCCAGAAGAAACTCGGCATTCATTACAACAATCTAAATGGATATCTGGAAGGTTTGCAAAATGCGGTAAAAACGCCGTATGAGGCCTTTAGCGCGCTGGGCTTAAATGATGATCAAGGTAAGCCGATCCAGATTAATGATCATGTGCTGCAAATCGAAAACGAATATTACAGTCTGGTGCGCCCAAAGCAGGTGCCGCAAGGCGGTGAAACGCCATCGGATGCGTTACGCAACCGTGGGGTTGGCTATGTAGAGTTGCGTGCTGTTGATGTCAATCCGTATAGTCCGATCGGAATTGATGAAAACACAGCAGGCTTTTTAGAGGTACTCGCTTTGTATTGCTTGCTTCTGGACAGCCCGCCACTTGAGAGTGATGAGCAAGATATGATTGAGCGTAACCAAACTGAAGTGGTCAATCGGGGTCGCGCGAAAACGGCTCAAATTGAGACCTCTGACGGAGTTTACGCTGTACGTGACTGGGCGCGTCAGCATGTGAATGAAATGCAAGCCTGTGCCGAGTTACTCGATGAAAGCTACCAGACATCGTTGTACAGTGATGCTTTGCGCGTTATGCAGCAGCGCATTGATGACGTGAATCAGTCTTTGTCGGCACAAGTGATAAAAGACACCTTGACCCACGGTGGAACATGGAGCTTTGGCAGTGTTTTGGCCGAGCAACATGCAAATATCTATGATCAATATTCGTTAAGTGCTGAAAAACAAGCCTATTTCGAGCAGCTTGCTCAACAGTCACGTCAACAACAGTATCAACTCGAACAAGAATCCTCGCTCAGCTTTGAGGATTATCTTGCTCAATTTCGATAAAAATTTTGAGGAATGCGCATGCAGTGGAGTTATCGCTTCGTAAGTGGTGTATTGGTTCTGGCCAGTATTGTCGGCATGTCTTTTGCGCTCTACTTGGAGCATGTAAAAGGACTTGAACCTTGCCCGCTGTGTATTTTTCAGCGTGTCGGGCTGATGGCGATGGGCATCATTGCACTGATCGCATTTTTGCATAATCCAGTTTCAAATGCAGTGAAACGCTTTTATGCCTTCTTGGCTTCACTGGGGATTTTATGGTCGGTGGGTGTGGCATCGCGTCATGTCTGGTTACAGACGTTACCACCCGATCAGGTGCCTAGCTGTGGGCCGGGCCTGAACTATTTGCTCGATGCATTGCCACTTAAAACTGTCATGCAGCAAGTGTTACAAGGCTCTGGTGAGTGTGCCGCAATTGACTGGACCTTTCTGGGTCAGTCCTTACCGGTATGGTCTTTGGCGTATTTTGTGCTCATCTTGGCGATCTGCGTGTGGCAGCTTTTACGCCATTACCCGATCTACGCCAAGAAAAAATAGAAATGCAATACACAATCCCGAATGATGTTGCATCATTCGGGATTTTTTTCGAGTTGATTTTAGGTTTCCGCAATGCCATGAAGTGATGGCGTTGAATGCTGAGGAACATTGATCATATGCGTTTGGACACCTGTGGTGACATAATCTTGATGCTCAGGATAAAACCAGCGTGTGATCTGCTCTGCAACACTCGAATGGTACTGAATTTCAAAATGGTTCAGTCCATTAAAAACCGCTTTGTGGGCATCGGGAACTTTTAAATGAAAGCGTGGATTAGGGTGTTCGCCCAAAGCACTTTTTACACTGACCAGATAATCTCCAATAATCGACAAGGCCTTGTTTTTAACGTTTTTAAACTCGACTGTGCCCGCAATTAAAAAGGTATTGATATGAGACGGTAGTGGAGCCGGTTTACGATTGTCATCCATGAGCCCAATTCGGGCTTCTAAATGTTCCCAGTCATCATCTCGGACACTACCATGACGCAAGTCTAAAATCCCGTTGCTGCGAATATTGACCAGATGGCCAATTAACTTCACAAAGGGAAAGCGCCCGAGTCGATCTTGCAATGAAAAGCCAAAACGCTCAAGTACCGCGCCGTGGTGAGGCGAGCCAATACAGACCAGATTATCGACCATCTGTATCCAGCGATACATATTTTGCTTGCCATAAAACAGCGCACTGCGCGACACCAGTCCACCCATACTATGACCGATTAAATCAATACTGGTAATGCCCGGATTTCGGTTAATCAGATCTTCAAGTGTATTTGACAGGCTACGGCCATTGGCAGAAATACGCCGACCCGTATTGTAATTCAGATACAACATAAAATTGTTGTCGCGCTGGGCCAGCAGCCGCTCTCCAATGCCCCCAAAATTACGGTTTGACCAATCGGTATGATTCATGCACAGGCCATGCACAAAAATTACCACACGGCCAGCCAGATCACCTTGTTGCAAGGCGCCATAATGATCATAAAGCACCATCGGAAGTGCCAACGGATTTTGATATTTGAGTAAATAATCGCCGAGCACACCGTTTAATGCGCCCACCAAAAAATGCAGCATCGGGGTCAGCGGTTTGTCATGCAAAATTGGAAATTTTTCGATAATACGACGCAAACTGGGTGCAATAAACATACGGCCATAACGCTGCAGCATGCTGTATGAAAAGGTGTAGATATTCTGAACTTGCGGAATACGCAAAAACCGGCTGGATTGTTGTTCGCTCATCCCCAGCGTATTTTTTAAAATTTCATGATGAATGATTTGCACAATATCATGCACCCCCCACAAGCTGGTGCTCACCAGTTGCGCAAGGCCTTCAAGCACATCCGCTTGACTGGGCGGTGTACGGTCCCATTTGCAATATGTCTCATGAAGTGGAGTTAGACTGGTCATGATTATTTTCCCCGACTCACAAGGCCCGATACTTTATTTTTCATATGCTTCAGGCTATAAAACAGTTTATATGTCATCTTAAGCGCTATACAGTGCAATGTTTCAACATACTGATGAATGGCGCGTAGAGAGATGTTTTTTGTCTGACAATCGCGTATTGCAACAAAAAACCTATATAGCCTTACCGTTTTTACTCATTATACGTGGTTCGTAGTGATGAATCTGATCTATTTACATGGCTTTAGAAGCAGCCCGCAGTCCATTAAGGGGCAGCAGCTCAAGCAATTTGCCGAGAACGATCCAGAAGTATCTGTACATTTACCCGATCTAAATCTGCCGCCGCTTCAGGTCATGCAAAAACTTGATCAATTGGTTGAATCACTTTCCGATGTCGCGCTGGTCGGCAGTAGTCTGGGCGGCTTTTATGCGACTCAACTTGTCGCAAAACATCATCTGCCTGCTGTGCTCATTAATCCGGCCATGCGACCATGGCAACTGTTTCGCGAGCTGTTTGCAGATGAAGCCTTGCCATATACCGTGGCGGCTGGCTGGACGCTTGATCATCAGCAACTGATTGAACTTGAACAGATCGCGGTCGCTCAAATCGAGGTTGCCGACAAAATACTCGTGCTGTTACAACAGGGCGACGAAGTTTTGGATTATCGCGAAGCACAGCGCTATTATACTCAGTCATCGCCTGTATCCTTGATTTTCACGGATGCACATGGTAACCATGCCATGGAAGATTTTGAAAAAAAACTGCCATTTATTCTGGCATTTTTATCCTATTCGCTAAAATAAAGGAAGTCCCCCAACGTGTCACAATATACGGCTCAGTCACTTGAAGTTTTGTCAGGTTTAGATCCGGTTCGTCGTCGTCCCGGTATGTATACCGATACAACACGACCAAACCATCTGGCGCAGGAAGTGATTGACAATGCTGTCGATGAAGCATTGGCCGGGCACGCCAACAAAATCCGCGTCACCGTGTATCAAGATGGCTCGTTATCGGTCGAAGATAACGGCCGAGGCATGCCGGTGGATATCCACCCAGAATATGGCCAAAGCGGTATCGAGATTATTTTGACCAAGCTGCATGCTGGGGGGAAATTTAGCACGGATAATTATCAGTTTTCTGGTGGATTACACGGTGTGGGCATTTCTGTGGTCAATGCCTTGTCGAGCCGGGTAGAGGTCGATGTTCAGCGTCAGGGCAACCTGTATAAAATGGTATTTGAGCATGGTGAACCGACTGGCCCTTTAGCAGTACAGACGGGTAAAGCGCCGAAACGTGCCTCCGGAACCACGGTTCGATTCTGGCCAGAAGCCAAATATTTTGATTCACCTAAATTTGCACTGAAAGCACTCAAGCACAATTTAAAGGCCAAAGCTGTTTTGGCAGCCGGCTTACAAATTATTTATGAGGATCAAATCAATAACGAAACCATCGAATGGCAATTCGAAAATGGTTTGGTCGATTATCTCATGGACGAACTCGAAGATCGTGAGATTTTACCCGCACCAGCTTTTTTAAGTAGCGGACAGGCAGAGCGCGCCAGCTGTGAATTTGCCATTTGCTGGAATGTTGAAGGTGGCGAGCAGATTCAGGAAAGTTATGTCAACCTCATTCCAACGGCGCAAGGCGGTACGCATGTCAATGGTTTACGCTCTGGCGTGACAGAAGCCTTGCGTGAGTTTTGTGAGCTACGTAACTTATTGCCACGTAACCTTAAACTTTCGGCAGAAGATGTTTGGGATGGCGTGAATTTTATTTTGTCGCTTAAGTTTCAAGAGCCGCAATTTTCTGGCCAAACCAAAGAGCGTTTATCGAGCCGTGAAGCCTCGGGAATTGTACTCAATATTGCCAAAGATGCCTTTGCGCTGTGGCTGAATCAGCATGCCGAAATTGCCATGCAACTGGCGGAAATGGCCATTTCCAAAGCAGGGCGTCGTTTAAAAGCCGCAAAAAAAGTTGAGCGTAAAAAAATAGTCTCAGGGCCGGCATTGCCCGGCAAACTGGCCGACTGTGTAGGCCAAACCCGAGAAGAATCTGAGCTGTTTATTGTCGAAGGTGACTCGGCAGGGGGCAGTGCCAAGCAGGCGCGAGATAAAAACTTTCAGGCCATCATGCCGATTCGCGGCAAAATTTTAAATACGTGGGAAGTGTCGTCAGATGAGGTACTGGCCTCACAGGAAGTGCACGACATTGCGATTGCCATTGGTGTCGATCCGGGTAGTGATGATTTATCAGAACTGCGCTACGGTAAGGTTTGTATTCTGGCCGATGCAGACTCGGATGGTTTGCATATTGCCACTTTGCTGTGTGCTTTGTTTGTGAAGCATTTTCCAGCTTTGGTCGAAGAAGGGCATTTGTATGTGGCCATGCCGCCTTTGTTTCGAATCGATGCCGGAAAGGATGTGTTTTATGCCTTGGACGATGAAGAACTTGATTCAATCCTGAGCAAGTTAAAAACCAAAAATCCGCAAATTACCCGATTTAAGGGCTTGGGTGAAATGAACGCCAGTCAGCTGCGTGAAACCACCATGGACCCAGATACGCGCAGACTGGTTCAGCTGGATCTGGATGATGCACACATGACCGCGGGTTTACTCGACAAGTTACTGGCCAAGAAGCGCTCAGCCGACCGTAAGCACTGGTTAGAACAAAAAGGCAACTTGGCTGATATCAGCGTATAGCTGAAACAGGAAATAAACTATTCAAGTTTATTTCCTGTTTATTGCTGCAATCTTGGAATCCGACTCGACTTTTTGATAGATGCCATCGGCAAATACGTTGTGACCAAAGCCACATGCGGACTCACTTTCACTTTGTTTGATGGTAATAAACTGACCGATTTTGGTATCTGCATTAAATGCTAAATCGATTTTACAGTCTTGATAACGGTACTGTGCCTGTTTTTGACTCAGCGGCATTTGAATCGTGAAGTTACCCATATTGGGGCCATAAATCAGCCCGCGTAAACCAAAATAATAACCTTGAAAATCGATTTGATAGCTTTTGGCTTTTTTGCTGACAAAAACGTAATTCCATTGCCCGAAACCATTTGGTCGTACATAGGTGCCGTCAAGGCTGCTAGAAATCGCAGGTGGAGGCAACTGTTTTAAATTAAAACGACTGGTATCTGTCGTGCCATCGCGCAAGAACCATGCACGCGCCCAGAGCGGCTGTCCATTTTTGGCATAACTGAGCCCAACATTATTGTTGGCCAGATCCATATCGCGTGCAGTCAATTTAGAGCCACTTTCTTCCTGATTTAAAATACAAAAATGTGTCCATGACGCCTGTAATTCAAACTGATCGATCGCTTTGGCATAGTCGCGCTGATCGTAATATTTTTTCCCTAGCTGTGCATAGGATTTAATCTTGGCGCAGCCTTGCTTAAGTTCTTGTTCATATGAAATTTCGGCAGCACTAATTTGTGCGATTGCAGTGCCTAAAAGTAATACACTCAGTTTAAAAAATGTCGTCATTGGTCTTGTTCTGTTTTCATGTCATACACGCTATGTTAGCGAAGTTTAGCGCAATATAAAATCAAAAGCCCCGACGAATCGGAGCCAATGCGTAGCGAAACTTTATATCATTTCTTGGATGCAAACCGGTTGCTCGAATCGATAGACATCACAATTGTGGCCTGTACCAATCCGATCAATCACGGCAAAGTCGCTGGGTGCTTCAAGTGTCAGTAATGGATGATGCCATGTGCCAGCACGATAATTCACCCCCTGACTGCCATCAGACACAAACGCATGAATCTGATCGAGATCTGGTTGATCGGGATGCGTCTTTGAGGCCAAGGCCACCACAATCAGAAACTTCTGACCCTGCATCGGAATAAATGCTTGCGATCCGGCAGGATGTCGCTCAAGCATCTCGATCTGAAATGGCACAGCAGTGGCTTTGATATTTCGAAAAATACTAATACCAGCTTTGGCTTCACCCTGAATTTCCGTTTCAACAATGGCATGATAGCGCTCGGTATGCGCATCATTGATGTGAAAAAAGGCATGCCCTGTACAGCTGATCACCTCGCCAAAGGCCTGAAAGTTTTCAACAGTGAGTGGCTGAATCTGAATGTTTCGTTGCGGCATAATGAATTCTCGGTTTAGACCAGTTTGCCCCATAGACGAATACGGCTAATGCCACCATCTGGAATCATATTCACGCGAATATGAGAAATTTTTTCGTGTGCCAAAATTTCATTGATATACGCATGGATATGATCCATCTGCATATCTTGCGCTTCTAGAAGGAATGGCCAGAACATGCTTTGCGGAATTAACTGTGGGTCGGTAGCATTTTCAATATAAATGGCTTGGATTGATACTTGCGCAGGGTAATTCCCTTTAAAGTGTGCCGTATCGATCTCAATTTTGTCGATTTTTCCTGCTTTGCCCAGTGCCAGTACACACCAGTCAAATCCTGGTGCACGGCGACGTTTGGTTTCCCAGCCGTCACCCATGTTTACACCACGGCCCGGATTAATCAAATTACGCGGATGACCAAAATGTGCGTCGCTATAGGCAATGACGCGGCCACCGTTTTGTAACGCCAGTAAATCTAAGGTTTGGTCTGTATCTGTGGTTTGAATCTGGACCTCACCATAGACACGTAAACGTGCTACACCACCATCTGGGAAAATATTTAGTCGAATATGCGTGAAAATACCGTCTTGATTCACATCAAAAACATGATGCTGGCTTGGCCCTAAAATCGAATTGCCTAAAAGTGGTTGCCACTTTGCGTGTGCAGTGTCTCCATTTGGTGCATAGCAGCCCTCTAATGAGGCAGATGCCGGATAATTGCCAGTAAAAAAAGTGGTGTCAATATCGACAGCCTGAATCGTGCCTGCAACACCAAGTTTCACAATGCACCAATCATAACCAGCATGACGTTTACGACGGGTTTCCCATCCATCCATCCATTTTCCGTTGTCGTCAAACTTGTCTTCGACAAAGATTGGTGCTTCAAATTGCAGCATCCGCTTTGCCTCAGCAAAAAAATCATCTGAACATTCAACAATTTGAGCGCCAATTCTGGTATCTGCCAGATTGGTTAGCGAATGTAGTGCTGATGGGAGTTCAAATGCTGGTGCAAGAAGCGTGGCCATTGTATATTTCCGTTATAAGTAATTAATCAAGATCAACTTGACGCAAGTTGATGTGTCTTTTTAACTCAGAATGATACAAAAATGCATCATCATCGTGCTTTGTTATGCAGGGTATATGCCAATTCTAATAATCTGGTGCATTTCCCTACACGTGGCATGGATTTGGCTTAAGACAATATAAGATAAAAGTGTCGTAAAAATAAGGAGTAACACATGAATGTGGTCATTATTGGTGCAGGTATGGGCGGCTTAACGACAGGTATTGCCTTAAAAAAGTTTGGTCACCAAGTCCGCATTTATGAGCAAGCGGAGCAAATTCTTCCGGTTGGTGCCGCCATTTCCCTCTGGTCAAATGGCGTCAAATGCCTGAATTATCTCGGTTTAGCCGATAAAATTGCGCGACTCGGCGGGCAGATGGATCATCTGGCTTATGTGGATGGTCTGAGCGGCGAAGTCATGACCGAATTCAGTTTGCAGCCTTTAATTGAAGAGGTGGGTCAGCGCCCTTATCCGGTTTCTCGTGCCGAACTGCAAGCCATGCTGATGGATGAATTTGGACACGATGATATTCATTTGGGTAAGCGCATGGTGTCCTTGAAAGAAGTTGAACAAGGGGTCGAAATCCACTTTGCCGATGGTAGCAGCACGCATGCCGATATACTGGTGGGCGCTGATGGAACGCATTCAATTACTCGTGCTTACGTTTTGGGTGAGCAGGTCGAGCGCCGTTATGCCGGTTATGTCAACTGGAACGGTCTGGTCGAGATTTCTGAAGATTTGGCTGGCCCACATCATTGGACCACCTATGTGGGCGAAGGTAAACGTGCTTCACTCATGCCTGTGGCCAATGGTCGCTTTTATTTCTTTTTAGATGTGCCATTAGCTGCGGGTCTGGAAAATGACAGATCTACTTATAAAGAGCAATTAAAAGGATATTTCTCAGGCTGGTGTCCGCAAGTACAAACCCTGATTGAGCGCTTAGATCCGCAAAAAACCAATCGGGTCGAAATTTGTGATATCGAGCCGTTTGCACAGTTCTACAAAGGTCGCGTGGTTTTAGTAGGCGATGCTGCGCACAGTACCACGCCGGATATCGGGCAAGGTGGCTGTCAGGCGATGGAAGATGCGATTTATCTGGCACGTTCACTGCAAATCAATACTTTAAGTATAGAAGACGCGCTGAAACGTTATCAGGAGAAGCGCAACCAACGCGCCAATGAAATGGTACTTCGGGCCCGTAAACGCTGTGATGTGACGCATATGAAAGATGAAGCTGTGACCCATGCATGGTATGCAGAATTGCGTCAGGAAAAAGGGTTGCACATTATGAATGGCATTATTGGCAATATTGTCGGAAACCCGCTGGATTAAAGCCTTTATAGATCTAGATGAGTTGGCATCGGGATACATGGCGTATCCCGATGTTGATATTTTAAAAGTGGTATTTGACCAAGGCACTGACGTTATGCTCGTCGAAACCTTTTAAGCCAAATTTGTTATTCCAGATGGAATGCTCAATACCTAAATACAAACGTGTGTCTGGTGAAATATGTTTGCCCACGTTCCATTTGTACTGCGTGGTCCAGTTTAATTCGCTGGCATGATCGCCTTCAGCGGTTGACCAGTCCATGAATCCGTCTACCAAGAACTCTTCCTGCGCAACTTTAAATGGCAGCGCATAGACCGCTGTCATCTGGTAGTCATCGTCGGTTTTTTCGTTGTTGGCACGGTAAAAGTTCAGTGCAAAATACTGAAAATACGGCACGTTGAAATCGACCGCGAAGCCGTAAAGGAAGTTGTCAAAGTTATTGCCATTGGCACTGTTGCTTTCCCATGTGGTCGACACCAACACATCTTTGATTGGCCCATAGGCAAAGGAATGCCCAGTAATTTCACCTAAGCTAAAACGAGGTGATAGCTCGAAGTAGGTACTTTTATAATCGTCGCTGCCACGCATGCGATCCATAAAAAAGAACACATCGGCATATTTCACTTTGGCTGCATATTCAAGCGTAATGGTGGTTTCCTTTTTATCCACCACTTCGTAATTTTCTCCGTAAAGTCCTGTCACACTAAAATCTTGCCAGATCGGTTTCGCATATAGTGCGGCGCTGCCAGTCATCATCAATGCGGCACAGGCCAGTTGCGTCAGCTTCATAATTTTTATCCCCATAAAAGCGCGTCAATAATAGCGCGCCGGGGCTAAAATAAAAGCAGAATTTAAACTTTCACTAAAACTCGGCAGTTTATACAAAGCCAGTCCCTTGGCTTTGTAATGATCTGGTTTTAAAGGTGTTCCTCGCCATGATGGCACTGATAAACGAGCGTATCGCAAAAAGGCGTTGTATTAGCTGCCACGATAGGTCGAGTAAGCAAAAGGACTAATTAAAAGTGGCACATGATAATGCTCTTCTGGGTTTTCAATATTGAATTGAATCAATACATTGGGGAAAAAAGTCTTGAGCTGTTTCTGTGCAAAATAAGGCGCTACATCATATTCGAGTAAATAGGCGCCAGCGCTTATTTGCGTTAAACCAAATGCTTTTAAACGGCCATCTTGGTCGGTGCGGCCTTGGCCCAGCAGCGTGCGTGTGGTGGCGTCGTAGAGACGGACATCTACATTTTGCGCGGGTTTACCCAGATGCGTATCTAAAATATGCGTGCTGATCATGGCTCAATTCCTTGAGAAAGTCTTAAAAGGGCAATCGCTGCAAGCTGTTCATGCACGATTTGTTTTTCGGTGTCGATATCATGCGACAAACGCTGGTTCAATGCACTGAGCATTTGGTCACTGCTCAAACCTGCGGCCTTGATCAAGAAAATAAAACCAAACTTTTCTTCATAGGCCATATTGCCTTCAAAAAGTGCGCGTTGCGTGGTTTCATCTTGCTTTACCCCCGATTGCTCTGCATCGGAAAATGCAGCTTCGCGCTCAGTCAATGCTTGCTTGGCTTTCTTTTCACCGATACGCGGATGCGTCGCCAGCGCTGCTTCAATATCTTGCCATGTCCAGCGTTCGGCTTGATTTGCCGCGGTGCTCAGTAGCTCATCACGAGATGAATAGGGACGCTGTTGGCTTAGTGTCTGAGTCCATGATGGAATATGTACACATGCATGCAACACGGTCTTTGCATCGTCGATCGGCGCAGCATTAAATTCAGAAAAACGCACTGTTTTCATCCATATGCAAAAAGGTACTTCCTGATTATGGAGCAATTACAATGCCACTGGGAATAGATATCTCCAAAGCGAAATAATGGAGATATCTATTTAATGATGATGTCTATTTAGATATGTTTTCAGGCGCTTTAAGGTGCCTGATAAGGATGCTGCGTATACCAGTGTTTGGCGATATCGTTACGGCGACAGATCCACACCCGATCATGTGACTGCACATAATCTAAAAAGCGTTGTAATGCCTTGAAGCGTCCAGGGCGACCTAAAATGCGGCAATGCATACCGATAGAGAGCATTTTTGGTGCAGTTTCACCTTCAGCATAGAGCACATCAAAGGCATCTTTGAGATACTGAAAAAACTGCTCGCCACTGTTAAAGCCACCCGGTGAGCAGAATTTCATATCGTTCGATTCAAGCGTGTAAGGGATAATTAAGTGCGGTCGGGTGCTGCCATCGGGTTGGGCCAGCGTGGTCCAAAACGGCAGATCATCGCCATAATAGTCACAATCGTATTGAATCTGTGGGAACTCCGCCAAGAGCTGACGCGTATTGGGGCTATCGCGTCCGGTATACCAACCGATGGGTGTTTCGCCAAAGAGCGCTTCTAATACAGAGAGTGCCTGATCCATATACATGCGCTCAGTCTCAAGATCCATATCTTGATAATGAATCCAGCGCTGCCCATGAGAAACCACATCGTAAGGACTGTTTTTAATCGCGTCTACAATGTGGGGATGACGTGCCAAAGCCATGCCCACACCAAAAATGGTCATGGGTAGGCCACGTTTTTGAAATTCCTGATGAATCCGCCAAAAGCCTGCACGTGCACCATATTCGTACATCGAATCCATCGACATATGTTTGGACGGGAAGCTTGCTGCACCAATAATGTCCGATAAAAACTGCTCTGAACCGGCATCGCCATGCTCAATATGGTTTTCACCGCCTTCTTCGTAGTTGAGTACGAACTGGACGGCAATTTTGGCTTGATTGGGCCAGTTGGCATGCGGTGGCTGGCCATGATAACCGATTAAGTCGCGAGAGTAGGGGGTAGTGTTCAGTTGCTCGATGAGGTCTTGGCCTCTTAAATACGACGCGGTCACAATCATGCATCCTTTTTGATCAAAATGACGAAAAAAATAAAAAAATCAGCTTGCATATTTTTGAGTATAGACGGATATTGAAGTTAGAGAAGATCTTCAAAGACCCAAAAACAACATCTCACAGATGGATAAAAGGAGATAACAAGCCATTACACAATGTTGATATACAACAGCACCAAATTAAAGCATGCTCAAAACGTGCCAATTAAGTTTTGCATAGATTGTTATATAGAATTACAGATATAAAGAGGATGGGATTATGAATATTGAAATCCGCACAGATAAACACATCCAAAGTAGTGAACGTTTAATTGATTATGTTCGTGCAGAACTTTCTAAAGAATTTCAACGTCATTCAGAACGCATTACCCATTTTTCGGTTCATCTGAGCGATGAAAACGGTGAAAAACGTGGTGATGAAGACATTCGCTGTTTAATCGAAGCGCGTCCGGCAGGTTTAAAGCCAATTGCGGTGAGCCATAAAGCAAGAAATGTCGATCTATCAATTCATGGTGCGATTGATAAACTGAAACGTAACCTTGAACATACCTTTGAAAAACTAGAGCCGACACGTGGTGGTCGAGTTGAATTTGCTGACGAAGAATAAGTCAGTCATCAAAAAAAGCCCGAAAGGGCTTTTTTTATGTCATCACAATTTACAGGTATGATTGGACGACTACACGATTCAACAGTAGTATTTTTCTGAGTATGCTTTAATTCGTATCTAATAAATGAAAAAATAACAGCAAACCTTTCTTTATACTCTTTAGCTTTGTGAGATGCTCATGTTAACAGACCAACAAAAAGCCTTTGTTCAGGCCATCGAAGAATTAGACCTTGAACAGGTTAAACGCCTGTTAGCATCAGGTCTCGATCCGAATTTCATCGATCTTGAAAAAGGCCCGCCAATTTCGATTCTGTGTGACGGCTTGTTTCAGTGGTGGGAAAATGTATGCGAAGCCTATGAATCGGGTGAGCCACTCACTGAAGAGCAAAAGAAGCAACAGCTTCAAGTGCATCTTGATATTTTAGAAGAACTGATTCAGGCCAAAGCCAATTTGCATTTGTGGGATGCAGAGGAGCTCTATGGTCCGCTATGGGATGCGGCAAGCTCAGCGTGTGTCCCAGTGGTACAGCGTCTGCTTGAAGAGAAGGTTGATCCGAATACGCGTGATGAAGAAGGTCTGACGATCTTGTCATCGATCAGTGATTTATTTTTTGATTGTGACTACGACGAAATTGACTGGTCTGAAGCATTAACAGAAGAAAAACAGACATTGGAGTTACTGCGTCAACATGGCGCCAAAATGTCAAAAGAATTGACTTAAAACACAGGGTAAAACGATGAAAAAATTACAAACATTGGTTTTTATATTGGGTACAACGGCCAGCATTAGTAGTTTTGCGGCTGAATTTTCATTTGATCGTCCCGGAACCGGCTTTGGGACTGGTATAACGCCAGTGGGGAAATTGGCGTGGGAGCAGGGACTTCCATCGGTCTCTTACACCGAAGCCAATGTCGATGGGGCTAAAGAACGCGTGACCACCGTCAATGGGGACGTGCTTTTACGAACCGGTTTGACGCAAGATTTAGAATTGCAATTGGGCTGGCAGGGGCCATTTTGGTCGCAGTACAAACGTGCAGGCGTTAAAAATGAAACCCATGGTTTGGGCGATATCAGTGTGGGTTTGAAAAAAGCCATTGATCTGAACGATGACCGACTCACGATGGCAGTATTGGCTCAGGCCGTGATTGCTACAGGCAATGACGAGTTTTCTGCACATGATGATATTTATAGCCTAGGCTCGACCGTTGCCTACGATTACAGTGACTTACTTGAAACTTCGATCAGCATGTTTTACGAAGTTCAAAACAGCAACTGGGCGGTCACTGCAGTACCGACACTGGGCTATAAGTTTGGGGGCAAATGGTCAGGGTTTTCCGAGTTTGTGTATCGTAAAGCCGAAAGTCAAGATTATGAATATGGTCTAGGTACCGGTGTGATTTATGCACTCAATGATCGTACCCAGTTTGATGCCAGCGTTGGTGTACAGCTCAATGGTAATGATCGCGGTTACACCGGTGGTTTTGGTGTGTCTTACCTGTTTTAAATCTAAGGTGTAAAAATATTTATGCAGATGTCGATTCGACTACAAAATAGCATTGCCGCGAGCTTGGGTGCATGGATTGTCTTGATCTTCATGCTTGTGCAACATGCGCAGGCTGCTGAAGGATTACTGTCTCCTGAGCAGGCATTTTCGTTTAATGTTGAATCGACCTCTCAAGATCAGGCTGAATTGTCATGGAATATTCAGCCAAATTATTATTTATATCAACACAAATTTGAGGTACGCCAAGGTAATCAACCGCTCAGCCTGAAACTACCGAAGGCGATTGATCAGTTCGATGATAACTTTGGCCACACCAAAGTCTATTATGATCAGGTGCATTTTTCGATTCGCACTCAACCTTCACAGCACTATCAAGTAACGTGGCAGGGCTGTGCCAAAGATCGGATTTGCTACCCTCCACAGACCTTCGATTTTGAAACCGATGCTGATGGTCTGATCAATGCGCAAAGTACAACCGCGAATGCACCCAAACGCCTGACCGATCTTGCAGGACTTTCATCTGCAAAAAATGAAACCACCGCCACGGCAGCAGATACGGCCACACCAACCAAACCCACAAGTACAGCGCCAGTGGCACAAGATCAGGCATGGACATCACAACTTGAACAGCATTCACTCGGCTATACCGTTTTGTTGTTTATGGGCTTGGGGGCCTTACTTGCATTTACACCATGTTCACTACCGATGTTGCCAATTTTGACCTCCTTGATTGTGCGCGAAAGCAAAGGACTCAAAGCATGGGCTGTGGCATTGACCTTTGTGGTGAGCATGGCGGCTGTGTATGCAGTACTGGGATTGATTGCATCTTCTGCGGGTCTGAATTTTCAGCGCTGGTTACAGCAACCGGCCACCATTATTGGTTTTAGCCTGTTGTTTGTGGTGTTTGCCTTAAATTTATTTGGCTTGTTTGAGCTGAAATTACCACAAGCATTGACCAACAAGTTAGATCGGATTCAATCGGTACAACAAGGCGGTACCCTTGTGGGGGCAGCCGTGATGGGCATTATTTCTGCCCTGTTGGTGGGGCCTTGCATGACGGCACCGTTGGCCGGTACCTTACTCTTTATTGCCCAAACCCAAGACCAGCTTCGCGGCGCGTTGTTGCTGTTCTGTCTGGGCTTTGGTATGGGCATTCCGCTGTTAATTGCCACCTTTTTGGGCACCAAAATTTTGCCAAAAGCCGGCGACTGGATGAACCAGATCAAGGTGATCTTTGCCTTTATTATGCTGGCGCTGGCGATTTACTTTATTCGTCCCTTGTTGCCAGATGTCATCATTCAGCTGTTGAGTTTAGTGTTAGGCCTCGGATTTATCATCTACGCGGTGTATCGACTCGTAAAATATCGCGACCAGTTAAAGTGGCTATATATGGTGCTGTTGCTGCTGGTGATTCCGTTTGTCGCTTATGATCAGTATCAACATACGCAGCGTTGGCTCACCGATACACAGGCCTCAAGCAATACATGGCATGTGGCAAATACGGCTGAAGACTTTCAGAAGCTCTTGCAAAATGCGCCTGCCAATCAAGCCGTGATTATTGATGTGTATGCCGACTGGTGTGTGGCGTGTCAGCCGATCGAGCATCGTATTTTAAAAGATGCCGAGGTACAGACCGCCCTTCAGCCGTATTATCTGATCAAGCTGGATTTAAGCCGTTATGATGCCTCTCATCAGCAATTGCTGAATCAATGGGAAATTTTAGGGCCACCCACTTATGTGTTTTTAGATCGTCAGCATAAAGAAATTCGCGGCCTTAGATTGACTGGTGCCTTTAGTAAAAATGAACTTTTGCAACAGGTTCATGCTTTTGAAGCGCAGCGTTAAGACACATCAATGATGTGCAAATTGCTGGATATCACCCGTGTAGCTTTTGACTTGATTTCGACCACAGGCTTTGGCCAAATACAGCGCCTGATCGGCTTGAGTTAAAATTTGCGAGCTATCCTCAGCCTCGTTGCAACTTGCGACACCAAAGCTGGCACTGACCTGAATATGCAGATGTTTAGAGGGCGAAATGATCAGCGTTTCTAGTGCGAGTCTATAACGCTCTGCAACCTGTCTTGCTGCGCGAAGCGAGGTTTGCGGCAACAGTACAATAAATTCCTCGCCACCAAAGCGTCCAATTTTGTCTTGCTGGCGTGAGTGTTGGCACAGGCATTCAGCGATTGCAATGAGCACTTGATCACCAGTGTGATGTCCATACTGATCATTAATATGCTTAAAGTGATCGACATCCAGCAAAATAATGGCATAGCTTTGAGGAGTGTGATCATGCTGTAATGTATTGAGCGCCTCGTTAATGCTACGACGATTTAAAAGATTGGTCAGAAAATCTAGTTGACTGAGACGCTTGATTTCATATTCACGCTCGCGCCATTGAGAAAGTAAAATTTCAAATAAACCAAAAAAGCCAATCAGGATAGGCACTGAAAAAAACACCATACTACCCACCCAAAAGTTATGCTGTGCAGGTGATGGTTTTAGGGCAGCGATATTAAAAACTGGTGCATAGGGAATGTATTGCTTCAGACTTAGATAGGCAGTTATGAGGAGTAATAAGGTCGCTGGAATCAAGGTAATATAAATGAGCCAGCGGTCAAATAAAATTAAACCAATGACCACTGTACTGATATACCCTACTGCGGTGGCGGGGCTTAAAGAACCCGTCATATAGCTCCCATGGTATAGGATCAGCGCAAACAGATAAATAGTGACAATAGGAATAACTTTCTGGATCCAGATTCTATGTGCATGATAATGACACAGATACATCAAGAAAATTAAAAGAGTCAATGTGAGGCTGCAGACCCACATGTCAATTTTGATTAATCTAATATTTACATATTTCCATAGCTCTGGGTGTAGCAGTACGAAAAGCTTCCAGATAATCCAGCTCAAAATCATGCCAGATGACAGCAGGATGATGAGTTTGCATTTTTCAAGAACCGTCCAATTAATAATAGGATTCTTCATATACATGCTAAAAATGAAAGACCAAAGTCTAGAATTTGTTTTTGTCATGCCAAATTATCCATGACTTCTATTAGATTTCAGAGTTTAAGATAGCATTTATTATGATGTATCAGATATTCCTTCTTATTATTTTTGAAATGCCGCTGGCAAAATGCCAGCTTGCATTTAATCACGATCGAGTTGATGAGCAAATACGGCAAGATCTGAAATAGCCTGTTTGGCATCATCAAACCATGCATTAAACATATGGAAGTTATGCCACATGCCGGTATAGAGTTTGAAATCAACTTTTACATGCGCAGCTTTTGCATAATCGCGAAAGCGCTTGGCATCATCAAGCAAGATTTCTTTTGACCCCACCTGAACCAAGGTTGGTGGCAAACCTGACAGATCTGCAAAAAGCGGCGAAACGCGCGGATCATCACGTGCTACACGTGAGCCGATGTAGTATTCAATGCCAGCTTCAAGTGCTTCAATTGAGAGTAAGGCATCGTGCTTTTTATTTAGGCGCAGTGATTCACTACTCAATGTCAGATCTAAAAATGGTGACATTAAAATCAGGCCACTTGGTAAAGGATCCTGATTATCTTTTAAACGCAGCGCCAGAGCGAGCGCCAGATTTGCACCACAAGAATCGCCAGACAAGATGATATCTTTGGCCAAAACACCTTGATCGAGCAAGATATGGTAAATATCGTATAAAGCATCTAATGCTTCTGGAAAACGCGCCTCTGGAGAAAGTGGATAATCGACATGCAGAATTTGCATCTGGGTGCGCGCTGCCAGATCGGTCATAAAGGCACGGTGGGTATTTAAGCTTCCCAGAAAAAAGGCACCGCCGTGAATATGAAAAATAAGCTGTGTCGAAGACGATTGCGGTTTGATTTCCTCGGCACGAACGCCCGCCAAGCGCACTGAACGCACGGTCACGGTTTTATTCACGGGAAAAATCCGGCACATTTGCTCAAGTGCAATTCGCAGCGTTGTGGGTGGCAAGCTAAAACGGCTTGGTGTTCGTATCGTGGTTTTTAAAATTGTTTCGGTAAAATATTGTTTCCACATAATTTACAACCTATAGTGGTGTTGCAGATTTTTACAGTTTATTCGCAATGTATATGTTTTTTCCCCTGCGATTAACAAGGCTACACTAAATAGTCACATACAAAAATTGCATTATTGTTGTGAGTTTTTAATACTATAACTGTCGGTTAAGACTACAAGGATATTGGACAAAAATGAAAAAAATAGCATTGGCATTAGGATTGCTAGGCGCAACGGTTTTGGCAAATGCGGCCGATCCGCTCAATGGTACGGTATGGAAAACCATTGATGATAAAACCAACCAACCCAAAGCGATTGTCAAATTTACCGAGCAAAAAAATGGCACCTTATCGGGTACCATCCAGAATGTGCTTACACCAGGCCAGGAAAATGGCTGTACCGAATGTGAAGGCCCATACAAAAATAAACCGCTTAAAGGCGTGACCATTGTTCACAACCTGAAGAATACTGGCGGCACCAGCTATGACGGCGGGAATATCATGGACCCAAAAACTGGTAAAACTTACCGACTCAAAGGTGAGATTGCCGAAGGCGGGAAAAAGCTGAACTTACGTGGCTACATCGGTATTTCTGCACTTGGGCGTAACCAGACATGGGTTCGTGTAAGCTAATTACATTGAGTCATAAATTTGTATTAACAGCCGAATGAGTCATTCGGCTGTTTGCTTTGAACGGTTTAGCCCTTTAATGCCGCATATGTATCGGCATCGAAGCCAACGACAAAACCAGAGTCTGTTTTGAGAACCGGACGTTTAATGATACTTGGCTGCTCAATCAGGGTTTGAATCAGTGTGGCAGTATCAGAAAGTGCTGCTTGTTGTTGTTCAGGGCTGAGTTTGCGCCATGTGGTGCCTTTTTTATTCACTAGAAGCTCTGGGCCGATGTTTTCTAGCCACACACCGAGGGTTTCGGCATCAATACCTTGCTTTTTATAATCGTGAAATGTGTAACGCAAGCCGTTGGCATCGAGTGCATCAAACGCTTTTTTCATTGAACTACAATTTTTGATTCCGTAAATTTCCAGCATGATCATCAACTTTTCTCATCACAAGCGCTTAAGCCTATCTAAAAATCTTAAAAAGCACCAGTGCAACGCCAATCTGTAATCACGTGGAATAACCTTTGCAGAAATACAGACAAACAAGATGCAGATAAAAGTTTGAAAATGTCATAAGATTGACACATGACAGTGTTTAAATAGATTTAAAAGAAGTATGAAGATATAAAAATAAAATTGGATATTTAAATAGAGAAAACCCGCATTTAATCATCCTGATCATGCGGGTCTCATTTCAACGTCCAATGTCACATCCTTGAAATAACCATCCGGTTATCGTATTCGTCCTACGGCGTCCTATCCCTTTGTCATCCTGACATGTCCCTGTGCCGTGTGTGTATAATGCGCTTAAACCTATGAAATAAAAATACTAAATTTCCACAACAAATGTAGGTTTTTGACGTTTATTCAGTGTACATATGTGCACTGAATTAGCTAATTTGATAATCCACAATGACCGGTGCATGGTCGCTAAACCATTCATCTTTATATACCCAAGCATTGACGGTACGGGATTTCCAGTCTGGGGAACACGCATGATAGTCAATTCGCCATCCTACATTTTTAGCACGCGCCTGACCACGGTTTGACCACCACGAGTAGAGCTCTGCTTCAGGGCGAACCTCACGAAAAGTATCGACATAACCGAGTTCGTCATAAATATGATCGAGCCATGCACGTTCGTGCGGTAAACAGCCCGACGACTTTTGATTGCCCGACCAGTTTTTAATATCGATACGCTTGTGCACGATGTTGTAATCACCACATACGATGATCGATTTATTTTCATCGCGCCATTGCTTTAAGATCTGGGCGTATTGCTCTAAAAACACATCTTTACGCGCCTGTGCTTCATCGCCAGAAGATCCAGACGGAAGATACAAGGAGCATACATAGGCTGGCTGTTCGAGGCCCAAATCAAACTCGGCGGCAATAAAGCGACCTTGAGAATCAGCCAGTTCAAAGCCCAAACCGTCCTGAACAGCGCGAAAGGGAATACGGCTATAAATCGCAGTACCTGCATAGCCTGCACGTTCGGCAGGAAACAGGTGCGTATACCAGCCTTCGGGTTTGAATTTGTCGGTCCATTGGGCATGCGTGATGCGGCTTTCTTGCATACATACCACGTCTGCCTCGGACTTTTCTAACCATTCCAGTAGGCCTTTAGTGACCGATGCACGTAAGCCATTTACGTTGATTGAAACGACTCGTAGAATTTTTACATCACTTGGATACTGATCCTTTGGTATCATGCGCAAGTTTGACCTCAATTGATGAATCTGGAGCACCTATGACAACGCCATCGTCTTTTAACCCGCAAGCCTTTATCGAACTCGCGTTATCACGCGGTGTGCTTAAATTTGGTGAGTTTACCTTAAAATCAGGACGTGTCAGTCCGTATTTTTTTAACGCAGGTTTGTTAAACGATGGTGAAGCATTGTCGCTACTGGCGCAAGGCTATGCCGATCAATTGATGCAATGTCAGCATGTCGATGTCATTTTTGGCCCTGCCTATAAAGGTATTCCGTTTGTTGCCGCAACAGCGGTGGCATTATCGCAAGTGCATGGTAAAAGTGTGCCGTGGGGCTTTAACCGTAAAGAAGCCAAAGATCATGGTGAAGGTGGTGTGCTGGTCGGCGCTGCGGTTGAAGGTAAAAAGGTCTGGATTATCGATGATGTAATTACCGCAGGCACGGCCATTCGTGAAGTAGTCACCATTTTAAAAAATGCAGGGGCAACCATTGCAGGCGTGCTGGTGGCACTTGATCGTCAAGAGCGTGGTCAGGGCCAATTATCTGCCATTCAGGAAGTTCAAAAAGAGCTTGAGATCCCGGTTCATGCCTTGATCACCATGAAAGATTTAATGAATTATCTTGAAGCCAAAGGTGAAACTCAAGCGTTAGCCAAAATGGAAGATTACCGTTTGAAATACGGCATTTAATATTGAGTAATCAAAAAGGAAGCATCGGCTTCCTTTTTTTTATTTGCGATTACATCGCGTGCGCTGAAATGTCATTAATATCAAGATTGCAGAATAAATCACCATTAAAAACGTCCATTGAACCCTTAGATTCATTTTAGCCAATCGCTGAATGCCCTTATTTATGGGGCTATTGGGCTAAACATGAATTTTACTCAGTTTGCTGTGAAACTAAATCATTTTTATTCATCTAAGGCTTCGGGTATAACTGTCTGCATAGAGAATAGGGGCAGATCACCATGAGTAAAGCGTTTGAATTTTCGATTAAGAGTATTCGTTTTGACGAAAATTATCGTCCAGCCGACAATACGCGCATTACCACCAATTTTGCGAATTTAGCCAGAGGCGAAGCTCGTGAAGAGAATCTGCGTAATACATTGACGATGATCAATAATCGTTTCAATGATCTTGCCCAGTGGGATAATCCAAATGGTGATCGTTACGCCTTAGAACTCGATATTATTTCGGTCGGGATTGATGTTGAAGGCAACGGTGAAACGTTTCCAACGATTGAAATTTTAAAAACCACAATCATCGATTATCAAACCAATCAGCGTATAGATGGTATTGTGGGCAATAACTTTTCTTCGTATGTTCGGGATTACGATTTTAGCGTTTTGCTCTTGGAACATAATAAAAATCAGGCAAAGTTTAGCATTCCAGAAAACTATGGCGATTTACACGGTAAAATCTTTAAGTCGTTCGTCAATTCAGCAGCCTACAAGCAGAACTTTGCTAAGCAGCCTGTAATTTGCTTAAGCGTATCGAACACCAAGACTTATCACCGCACAACCAATGAGCATCCTGTACTCGGTGTGGAATATCAACAAGAAGCTTATTCATTGACCGATGAATATTTTGCCAAAATGGGTCTAAAAGTCCGTTATTTCATGCCAAAAAATAGCGTGGCACCACTGGCATTTTATTTCCAAGGTGATTTGCTGCGTGATTATACCGATCTTGAGCTGATAGCGACCATCAGCACCATGGAAAGTTTCCAGAAGATTTATCGTCCAGAAATTTACAATGCCAACTCAGCCGCTGGAAAAATTTATCAGCCAAGCTTAAAGCACCAAGATTTCTCATTGACACGCATTGTGTATGACCGCGAAGAGCGTAGTCAGTTGGCAATCAAACAAGGCAAGTGGACAGAAGAACACTTCATCAAACCGTACCAAGATATTTTGACGCAATGGGCTGCAACTTACACAGAAACAGGTCATTCGGATAAAAAGACTTACGCTGAAAAAAATTGTGCTGCTGTTTAACTTAAGATAGAAGATTATTGATTATGAAACGTGTATTACCGACATCAACTGCTGGCAGCTTACCAAAACCGTCTTGGATTGCAGAACCTGAAAAACTTTGGTCACCGTGGAAACTCGAAGGCGATGATCTAGTACAAGGCAAACGTGACGCATTGCTTGTGTCTTTGCAAGAGCAGCTACATGCTGGTATTGATATCGTCAGTGATGGTGAACAAACGCGTCAGCATTTCGTGACCACCTTTATTGAGCATCTTGATGGCGTAGATTTTGAAAAGCGTGAAACGGTCCGAATTCGTAACCGTTACGATGCCAGCGTACCAACGGTTGTCGGCGCAGTTTCACGCCAGAAGCCAGTATTTGTAGAAGATGCCAAGTTTCTGCGTCAGCAAACCACACAACCAATTAAATGGGCACTGCCTGGCCCAATGACCATGATCGATACCTTGTATGATGCGCACTATAAGAGCCGTGAAAAGTTAGCGTGGGAATTTGCTAAAATTCTGAACCAAGAAGCGTTAGAATTAGAAGCAGCGGGTGTAGACATCATCCAGTTCGATGAACCAGCATTTAACGTATTCTTTGATGAAGTCAATGACTGGGGCGTTGCCACACTTGAGCGTGCGCTTGAAGGTCTTAAATGCGAAACAGCAGTACATATCTGCTATGGTTATGGCATTAAAGCCAATACAGACTGGAAGAAAACGCTTGGTTCAGAATGGCGTCAGTATGAAGAAGCCTTTCCAAAGCTACAGCAGTCAAAGATCGACATTATCTCACTTGAATGTCACAATTCACGTGTACCTATGGATCTGATTGAACTGATCCGTGGTAAAAAAGTCATGGTGGGTGCAATTGATGTTGCAACCAATACGGTTGAAACACCGGAAGAAGTGGCAGATACCTTGCGTAAAGCCTTGCAGTTTGTTGATGCAGATAAATTGTATCCATCGACCAACTGCGGTATGACTCCACTCGCACGTCACGTTGCACGCGGTAAATTACAGGCCTTGAGTGCAGGTGCCGAAATTATTCGCCGTGAACTTTCAGCCTAAGCGTTTTAATCATCCTGGGGATATAAATGCCTTGGGGTGAATCAGTAAATTCAGTCGGTGACCTGTGCCTGTTGGGCACAGGATTCAATTGAGGAAGATGGGAATGGTTGCAGCAACAGACTTTCGAAACGCAATGTCGTTATTATCCAGTGCGGTCAGCGTTGTGACCACAGCGGGTATGTCAGGGCGCTACGGATTTACTGCATCTGCGGTGTGTAGCGTGACCGATACACCACCTACTTTATTGGTTTGCATGAATCAGTCTGCCAGCTCTCATGCGCATTTTCTCAAAAATAAAATCCTGAGTGTGAATGTACTCGGTGCCCAGCATGAGCAGCTCTCGACAGTGTTTGCATCGAAGCTTAGTCCTGAAGAACGCTTTCAACATGGCCAGTGGATTGAGCTGGAAACAGGTTCGCCGGTTTTAAATGATGCATTGGTCAGCTTTGATTGTGAAATCGAGCAAATTCAGCAAGTGGGCACACATACCATTTTTATCTGTCCGATTGTGGCAATTCGTCAGCAGCATCATGAGCAAGGTTTGGTTTATTTCAACCGTGCCTATCATCATGTAGGTGAAACAACGCTGGCGTAAATGACTGTTTAAAAACAGATTTAAATATAAAAAATGCCTGTCTCGTGACAGGCATTTTTAATTTAGGCATGTTGTTTGAGCGTTTCAAGCATATCCGCTTCTGGTTCGTAAGCGGCATTAACTTTTATCACAAGCAAATCTGCCCATGCGTATTTTTTACTTCAACAAAATTGCCAGATCAATCAATGGCGCTGTGCTTGAAGTACCAATAGTCGATGCTGCCACATTTGGCGTACCATCAACGCTGACTGCTGCGCGTGCGCGGGTATCGCTGGTGGTTGTGGTATTGATATCAACTCGATAAAGCACAGAAGGCCCAGTGCTTCCTGCCACTGTTGCCAGTGCCAGACCGTTATCACCACCTGCAATATCAAAGCCGTTGTCGGTGCCCAAGCTAATTCCTAGCCCACCAATTCGATTAATCGTACCGTTGTTTGGCGGGTCTTGTTTGACCAGCGTTTGATTGGTTTGATCAAGATCAAACAGTTCGGTTGCTACGCCACTGATTGCAGTTTTGAAGCTGTTGGTATACGCCGCTGCCGTGACAATTGCACCCGCAATGCCATTAATGTCACCATCTTTAATGGTTTCGCCCGTATCGACATTAATACGCAGGCTTTGTCCAGTGTTACTGATCACACGTAAGCGATCCGCCGCAGGGTTAAAGTCCACTGCAAAAGAGGTTCCTTGTAAGCCGGCGTAACTACTACCCGTAGCAGGCTTAAGAGGGGTTACCAAAGTGGCGACGCCTGTATCGGTATTGATGGTATAGAGATTGGCTTTGTTGGTCAGACCGTACAATACGCCAGACTTATCGGTGGTGGTGCGTAGTCGGTAATCGATACCAATAAATTTCTCATCGACCTGTACGCCACTAATTGAACGCTCTTGGACGCTATTTGGTGTGCTCAACGAGAACACCACCAGCTTATTGTTGGCATTTAAGCCAATACCTGTCGCGGTGGTATCTTTGGCACGTTTGAGTGCCAGTCCGCGAATGCCTGAAGTATTGAAGCTGCTGGCCAGCGCCGCACTATTAAATACGGCAGGGTTACTGGTGCCCACATTCCCGACATTAATTTGATACAGTTTGTAGCTTCCTGCCGCTTTTAAGGCCGCATAGCCAACATTACTCACTGGATCGATATCAAAACCGCTGCCACCTTGGAAATCCAGTCCTTCTGCAAGTCGTGCAGAAGTTCCCAGTGTACCCGCATTGGCGTTTTGTAAGTAAATGCTGTCGGTGGTCTGGTCGATACTAAATAAGCGTGTGGTCGCGGTGCCTGCAAATGCATTGGTATAGGCAGCGGCAACAATGACTGGACTGCTGGTGGTCGGGTTGATATCGAGGTCTGTAATCGTCGCACCAGTGTCGACGTTGATGCGTAGATTTTGCCCTGTATTGGTGATGACACGTAAACGATCGGCCACGGGGTTAAAATTGACCGTAATCAGTTCTGCATCGCCATTAATTTTAGTAAAAGGCGCATTACCATCAGTGGTATCTGTCGGGTCAGCCGTTAACTTTCTTAAGAAAGTCGCTGCACCAGTACTCGGATCGACGGTATACAAATTACCTTGTAAGCCAACGGCATAAAGCTTTTCATCTTTCGGACGATAATCGATCCCCACAAGCTGATCGTTGGCTTGCAGCATGGAGATTTTTTTCGATGATACAATCTGATCTGGCGTGTCGCGGTTTACAGAGGCAATGGAGCCATCTGCAGTTAATATGATGGTATCTCCTGTAGCACTTGATGATACGTTATCATCGCTATCGGAGTCTGAGTTGCATCCTGTAATCAAAAGGCAGCTTGCCGATGCAAGTGCCAATGCCAATATACTTTTTTTCATGAGTTTTATTTCCAGCACTGTTTGGAGTGGTTAAACAAGGTACAAGGAATGAGTGATCAACTTCCCCAGTCGCATTTGTTATTCCGCTGTGTTCTAATTGTGTCCTGTATAAATCGTGAACGATTTACTATTCTTAAGTTAGAGTTGTGATCAAATTTTGTAAATAAAAGAATTATTTTTGATCGATGTAAATTGGTCATTTAAGTGTAAGTCTTCACGTCAAATTCACATGGTTTATGGGTAAAAAGTAAACAGTGTAAGATTTTCTACACGCTGATACCGATCTGACTAAACAAATCACTATCATCGAACGCTTGGATGCGTTCACAAAAAATTCACTGTACTGTCGTTACCCTAAAATCGAAAATGATGATGTACCAGTGGCTGTAGCACTTTTTTATTGCATATATTGCGGCAAAAACTCACTAACCTTTTGAATCCAGTGGGCCCTCTTCTTATTAAATTCGGATTTAGATTTGTCGCTTCATAGAAGCTATTCAAAGCGCCTGATCTTGTCATTCATGATGATGTATCCGGGTTTGATCTCATTGGTTTTTTACAAGCGGATAAACTCATGGCTATAGAATTCGTTGCAAAATCAAAATTACCGACCGCTTATGGTGATTTCGACATTCATGTGTTTCAAGATCCCAAAACGGGCGAAGAGCATGTGGCGCTGAGTAAAGGCGGTGCGGATCTCTCTGGACAACCCGTGTTGGTGCGCATTCACTCAGAGTGTTTAACGGGGGATGCTTTCGGCTCACTCAAGTGTGATTGTGGTCCTCAATTGCATGCCACGATGAAGATGATTCATGATGCAGGGCAAGGTGTGATTCTGTATTTGCGTCAGGAAGGGCGTGGCATTGGCTTAACCAATAAAATTCGCGCCTATGCATTGCAAGATCAGGGGCATGATACAGTCGATGCGAATTTATTGCTCAACCTTCCTGCCGATGCGCGTCGCTATGATATGTGCTCGATTATGCTGGATCATCTCAAGGTAGAAAAAGTGAAATTAATTACCAATAATCCTTTAAAAATAAAAGCACTACAAGATTTAGGAATCAATGTGGTTGATCGTGTGCGATTAACAGTCGGACTGAATATCTTCAATCAAGATTATTTGAATACCAAACAAAAACGCATGTCTCACATGTATGAAGAAAGCGATTTTTAATCGGCCTTTCATCAACATTGAAAGTCACAGTTTTCCTGCGCTGTAGTTGAAAAGGCAAAGATTTCGGATCTTTGCCTTTTTTTGTGGTCTGTGTTGTTTTATGCTGCTGTTCGGCGTGAGATAAAAAATTCGCTATACTTTTGCCACAACTCAACAGATGAGCGTCAGATTATGCGTGTACTTGTCGTAATGGATCCGATTGAAACGGTGAATCTTAAAAAAGATTCGACTATGGCCATGCTGTGGGCAGCGAGCCGACGAGGTCATCAATTGGGATATGCATTACAGCACGACTTATATATCGATCAAGGTAAGGCCTGTGGTCTGATTGCACCTCTCACCGTATTTGAAGATTACCAGCACTATTACGAACTGGGCGAGAAGCAAAAACAGTCGCTAGCCGACTACGATGTGATCTTGATGCGTAAAGATCCGCCGTTTGACATGAACTTTGTCTATACCACCTACATTTTGGAGCAGGCGGAGCGTGAAGGGGTGTGGATCATCAATAAACCGCAGTCCCTGCGTGACTGTAACGAAAAACTCTTTGCCACGCAGTTTCCAGAGCTACAAGTGCCGACACTGGTAACATCGCAGCAGAGCTTAATCCGCGAGTTCATTCAAGCGCATAGTGATGTGATTGTTAAACCGCTCGACGGTATGGGCGGGATGGGAATTTTCCGCCTGCATCAAGGCGGGCATAATATTGGCTCAACTTTGGAAATGCTCACAGAAATGGGAACGCGTCCGATCATGGCGCAACGCTATATCCCTGAAATTGTAGACGGCGATAAACGAATATTGATGATCAATGGTGAGCCAGTGCCGTACTGTTTAGCGCGCATTCCGCAAAATGGAGAAGTGCGAGGGAATTTGGCTGCTGGTGGTTTAGGTGAAGCACGTCCACTCACAGAAAATGACAAAAAAATTGCAGCCAAAGTGGGGCCATTTTTACGTGAAAAAGGCTTGGTCTTTGTCGGGCTCGATGTTATTGGAAATTACGTCACGGAAATTAATGTGACCAGTCCAACCTGTATCCGCGAGATCGATGCGCAGTTTGGTACTTCAATTGCCGATATGTTGTTTGATGTGCTAGAAGCAGATCGTCCACAGTAAAAAATAAATCACGCTATGTCCTTGTCGGCCAGTGTCTACAAGGATATTAGATAATTCTAAAAATGATTATTTTGATTTTTATGCAGTTAATATATTTTTTGCTGTAGAACAACCAAAAAACACCATGCTTTATGTTGCAAACACGTGAAATAAGCTTTTCGTTGCGTGTGCTTTAGGATTAGAATAATCCGCTAAATAAATAACTGTTATTTCCCTTGTTTTTGAGCTAAAGAAGTATACCGTGACTGATGCATCACAACGTAAATCCAAACATGTCATGATGATGGCTGCCGGTACAGGCGGTCATGTCTTTCCCGCATTGGCGGTTGCAAAACAATTGCAGCAACAAGGGTGCCAAGTGGCATGGCTGGCAACACCTACGGGGATGGAAAATCGACTGCTCAAAGACCAGAATATTCCGATTTATCAGATTGATATTCAAGGTGTGCGTGGCAATGGTGCGGTGCGTAAACTCATGGCACCATTTAAAATCATGAAGGCCACGTACAGTGCCATGCGTTATATGAAGCAGCTCAAAATCGATGCAGTCGCGGGCTTCGGTGGTTATGTGGCAGGGCCTGGTGGGCTTGCCGCGCGTATTTTAGGGATACCGGTGCTGATTCATGAGCAAAATGCGGTTGCAGGCTTTACCAATACGCAGCTCGCACGTGTTGCTGCAAAAGTCTGTGAAGCTTTCCCCAATACGTTTCCTGCACATAGCAAAGTCGTAACCACAGGTAATCCGGTGCGTCAGGAAATTTCAGCCATTCTTAGTCCGAAGTGGCGCTATGACAGCCGTGAAGCAGCTGGCCAACCACTAAATATTTTAATTGTAGGCGGATCCTTGGGAGCACAGGCACTCAATGAACGTCTGCCAGAGGCGCTATTAAAGCTCGGATTGCCGCTCAATATTTTTCATCAATGTGGGCAAAAACAGCTTGATGACACCCGTGCACGCTATGCCAATGCACCCTCTCATGTACATGTACAAGTGATGCCGTTTATCGAAGATATGGCACAGGCTTATAGCGATGCCGATCTGATTATTTGCCGTGCTGGTGCGTTAACCGTCACTGAAGTGGCAACAGCGGGTGTGGCGGCAGTTTTTGTTCCGTTACCCATCGCAGTGGATGATCACCAAACTGCCAATGCCAAGTTTTTAGCTGATGTCGGTGCTGCCAAAATTTGCCAACAATCTAGCATGACGCCAGAAACGCTCGATGCATTGTTGCGCCCGCTCATGAATCGTCAGTTACTCTCTGAAATGGCTGTGAAAGCCCGCCAACATGCGCAACCCAATGCTACCCAACACGTGGTAGACCTTATTGAAACTTTGTAAGTTAGAGTGCCCTATGTCACCAACAACCCCAGCCGATCAAGCCAAAAAACTCATTAAAGTTCCTGAGATGCGCCGTATTAAACACATTTATTTTGTGGGAATCGGTGGTGCTGGGATGTGCGGCATTGCAGAAGTTTTAAAAAACCAAGGGTATAAAATATCTGGCTCGGATATCAAAGCCTCTAAAACCACGGCACAGCTTGAAGAAAAAGGCGTAAAAGTTTATATCGGACACAGTGCCGAAAACCTGAAAGCTGTAGATGTACTGGTGGTATCGACAGCCATCGATCAGGAAAATCCTGAAATTAAAGCAGCGATGGAACAGCGTATTCCTGTGGTGCGCCGTGCAGAAATGCTGGGTGAGCTGATGCGCTACCGTCATGGGATTGCAGTTGCAGGCACGCATGGTAAAACCACAACCACCAGCTTGCTGACCACCATGTTGGCCGAAGAAAATCTGGATCCAACTTATGTGATTGGCGGTTTGCTGAATCGTACCGGAGTGAATGCTGCCCTCGGTGCAAGTCGCTTTATTGTGGCCGAAGCTGATGAATCCGACGCCTCATTTTTATATTTGCAACCAATGGCCGCCATTATTACCAATGTCGATGCGGACCATATGGATACCTACGGTGGAAGCTTCGACAAATTAAAAGATACCTTTGTCGAGTTTATTCATCGTTTACCGTTTTACGGTTTGGCTGTGGTGTGTGGCGATGATCAGAATGTGCGTGAAATCATGCCACGTTTTGGCCGCCCAACCTTGACCTATGGCTTTAATGAAGACAACGATATTCGTGCTGTAGACGTGGTGCAAGAAGGCATGCAGTCGCATTTTACCGTATTGCGAAAAGATCGCGAACCATTGCGTCTGACGGTTAATCAGCCAGGGCTGCACAACATTTTAAATGCACTTGCAGCGATTGGTGTGGCCACCGATGAAGGGGTTTCCGATGCAGCGATTGGTCGTGCGCTAGAAGGTTTTAGTGGTGTTGGACGCCGTTTTCAGGTGCAAGGTGAATATGCACTTGGTGATGGAGATGTCAAACTGGTCGATGATTATGGCCACCATCCAAAAGAAGTCGAAGCCACCATTAAAGCGGCCCGTCAAAGCCATCCAGATCGTCGTTTGGTCATGATGTTTCAACCGCATCGTTACAGCCGTACCCGTG
Organism: Acinetobacter sp. V89_7; assembly: GCF_029967895.1. Taxonomy (NCBI): domain Bacteria; kingdom Pseudomonadati; phylum Pseudomonadota; class Gammaproteobacteria; order Moraxellales; family Moraxellaceae; genus Acinetobacter; species Acinetobacter sp. V89_7. The sequence continues at coordinate 101,645 of NZ_JASCAJ010000024.1, read as the reverse complement.
ACTGTTTCGATGATTTTGTAGAAGTGCTGTCACAGGTGGACCAACTGCTGTTGCTCGAAGTTTACCCTGCGGGTGAAAAGCCGATTGTTGGTGCTGACAGCCGCGCCTTGGCACGAAGTATCCGCTTACGTGGTGATGTAGAGCCTATTTTGGTCGATCCGGTTGAAGGCAATTTGCCCAACATCATACAAAAAGTGTTACAAGCAAATGACTTGTTATTGACACAAGGTGCGGGTAACGTGGGAGCAATTTCAGTCGATCTTGCCCAGCAGCATTTGTATTTAAAATCAGTGTAATGGTTTTGGTCAGATTCAGTGTGCGAAAAATTTAAGGATAAAAACGTGTCAAATGCGTCAAAGTTCGGCAAAGTTGCCGTGTTGTTTGGTGGGAAATCAGCTGAGCGAGAAGTTTCTTTAGATAGTGGTCAGGCCGTACTCGATGCATTGTTACGTTCGGGTGTTCAAGCAGAAGCATTTGATCCTAAAGAACGTAGCGTCACCGAACTGGTGGGCTACGATCGCGCGTTTATCGTATTGCATGGTCGGGGCGGGGAAGACGGCCAGATTCAAGGTGTACTGGAATGGTTAGATATTCCTTATACCGGAACAGGTGTACAAGGCTCCGCCATTGGCATGGATAAAATTAAGACCAAGCAAATTTGGCAGGGCAGTGACTTACCGACTGCACCTTACCGGATTATCAATAAAGATTCAGATTTGAACGAAATTGTGGCGTCTCTTAACCTGCCTGTCATCATCAAGCCAGTACATGAAGGCTCAAGTATTGGCATGAGTAAAGTCGAAAAAATGGCAGACTTTGCAACCGCCATTGAAAAGGCAACCGCCCATGATGCCGTGGTTATGGCTGAACAATGGATCACGGGGCGCGAGTACACGATTGTGGTGCTCAATGGTCAAGCTTTGCCCGTCATTCGTTTGCAGCCACCTCAAGACGTGGCGTTTTACGATTACGATGCCAAGTATCAGCGTAACGATGTGCAATACGGTATTCCGTCGGGATTGTCCGATGCCGACGAAAAGAAACTACAAGCACTCACTTTGCGTGCCTTTCATGCCGTTGGAGCCAGTGGTTGGGGACGTGTCGATGCGATGCAGGATGAGCATGGAAACTTCTGGTTGCTCGAAATCAATACTGTACCAGGAATGACCAGCCATTCGCTTGTACCAAAGGCTGCGCAGGCCGTTGGAATCGATTTTGATGCACTGTGCGTTGAAATTTTAGCGCAAACTCTTACAGGTTCGACACACTAAATATGGCTCAGCTTCCAGCATCCATGCGTCGTAAACGAGCGGCGATTACATCCATTCATGAAAAGCCACCCACGCGCAAGCAAAAGCTTGCCAATATTGGTGGCTGGATCTTGCTGTGTATTGCATTTGTGGTGCTGGCTGCTGGCGTGTTTGGTTTGTATAAAGTGATTACCGATGCAAAAATTGCCGATTTAGACATTGTCGGCACACGCTCTGGTATCGAGCAATCACAGCTTGAGCAGCATATACGACCCATCATCAAAGAAAATTACTTTACCTCGGATCTAGAGCAGATCCGCGACAAAGCACTAGAGATTTCTTGGGTAGATCGCGTAGTGGTATCACGTGCTTGGCCCAATAGTATTCGTGTACGGATTATGCCGCGACATCCAATTGCACGCTGGGGCACGGGTCGATTGCTCAGTGACAGCGGCGATGTGTATGCAGAAGCCGAGCTCAAAAACCATCCAAATTTACCGATGCTACATGGGCCAATCACCCAGTCGAAGGCCATGATGCGTCGCTATAACGAAATTAACCAATTATTCCAGCCCGTCAATTTACGTTTAACTGAGCTTTATCTCACCGAGCGTATGACGTGGTTTATGCAATTTGATTCTGGTCTGCGTATTATTGTGGATCAAGATCAAACCATGAGTAAACTGCAACGTTTAAGCCATCTGGCTCAAACTGACCTGAAACCAGTGTGGTCCAAAATCTCAGCCATTGATTTACGCTATAGAAATGGATTATCACTACAATGGAAAACAGGCGCACCGCCTAAGATACTAAATGGTCAGTTTGTTGTAACGAGTGATGACACAAATGTTGCATCTGGAATAACAGCAAAGCCATAATGTTTGGCTTTAAAAATAACAGGCATTTTGCCATATTACACAACGAACGAATGGTAGTGAGTAATGAGTGAAGCTGTTCCCTCGATTGTTGCGATTGACATTGGGACGCATAAAGTTTCAGTTTTAATTGGTAAAGTTCACGCACCGGATAACATTCAAGTCATCGGGATGGCGACTGCACGTAACCGTGGCATGAATAAAGGAAAAATCGTCAGTCTCGATAAGGTCATTTCGGCAATTAAAAATGCAGTGGCTGAAGCAGAGAATATGGCGGAGTGTCGTGTGCACACGGCATGGGTGTCAATTCCAACAACAGAATTACAAAGTTTTTATGCCTCTGGCCGAACGCCGATTGCCAAAGCCGACCACACCATCACCACCAATGAAGTGGTACGTGCCTTAGAGCTGGCCAAAGCCAGTCATGTCACGCCAGATTATTATTTGGCCAGTGCGGTGCCGTTAGGTTTTGAGCTCGACGACGAATCAGAGTGGGTACAAAATCCGATCAATATGTCGGCGCATAGCATGACCGGTCATTATCAGCTGATGATGATGCCGATCAGTATCATGCAGAATCTGGATCGGGCCATGAAAGGCGCCAACATTGGTGTTGAAAAGATGGTGGTGTCGTGTTTGGCGACTGCCGAAGCCAGCCTGCTCAAAGACGAAAAAGAATATGGTGTGTGTTTGCTCGATATGGGTGCAGGTATTTCTAATCTTGCGGTATATTTAGACGGACGTTTAGCACTGGCACGTACTTTGCAGCGCGGTGGGGAAAATGTAACTCGTGACATTGCAGCAGTACTGCAAACCACCACGGAAGAAGCAGAACGTATTAAAATTCTGCATGGTTGCGTGGATTTGAGTGCGATCAAACCCGATCAGATGATTCAGGTACAGGCGATTGATGGGCCACAAACCATTAGTCGTATTGAGCTAGCAGAAATCATCATTGCACGCTATGAAGAGATTTTAGGTCAGGTTCGTGATGAACTTGAGCGTAGTGGTGCCATTCATGGTCTGTATCATGGTGTGGTTTTAACAGGTGATGCTTGTCAGATTGAAGGTATGGTGAGTCTGGCACGCCGTATACTGGGTGTTTCGGCACATTTAGGTAATCCGCCATTACAGGTGTATGCTGATGAACAGCATCAGGCGGCCATGCGTCGCTCGATGTATGCCACAGCTGCGGGCTTACTGATGTTTAGCCAAAGTGAACTGCAAGATACCGTTGAAGATTCTGAAGAGGTCGCCCAGCGTTCATTGTGGAATCGGGTTGCAAATGGTTGGAATACCTTAAATACCAAGTTAAAAGCCATCTTTTAAGGTGTATGTATTTTTGGACAATATTGTTGGGAAGTTGTAATAGAAAATTGTCGTACTTGACAAGGTCACTCTTGAGCAGCATCCTAAAAATGAAGTTTTATTAAAGATCAAGGCAGTATACGGGCTGAAGTGACTGCCAATATGAATTAGGGAACTCTACAGGTCATGGCCTCATTTGAATTTATAGAAGATGAACTAAGCGATAGCAACGGTCAAGCCCGTTTCACTGTGTTTGGTGTAGGTGGTGGTGGCGGAAATGCCGTACAGCACATGGTGCAATCCGACATCAAAGGTGTGAAATTTGTTTGCGCCAATACAGACAAGCAAGCTTTAGATAGCATGAATGCACCTTTTAAGATGCAGCTTGGTGAGCAAAGCACACGTGGTTTGGGTGCAGGTGCAAACCCGGAAGTGGGTCAGATTGCAGCAGAAGAAAGCCGCGAAATTATCCGCCAGCATTTAGAAGGCACCGATATGGTGTTTGTGACTGCCGGTATGGGCGGTGGAACCGGAACTGGTGCTGCGCCAGTTGTGGCCGAAATCGCACAAGAGATGGGCATCTTAACCGTTGGTGTAGTAACAACGCCATTTAACTTTGAAGGCCGCCGTCGTTTGCGTGCTGCCGAAAAAGGTATAGAAGCACTTGAGGCACATGTTGATTCATTGATTATTATTCCAAATCAGCGTTTGCTCAGTGTCTATGGCGACATCTCAATGCGTGATGCGTATAAAAAAGCAGATGATGTCTTGCTTAATGCGGTACGTAGTATCTTTGATTTAGTAGTCAACCGTGGTCACATTAACCTTGACTTCGCCGATTTGAAAACTGCTATGAGTACCCGTGGCTACGCCATGATGGGTGCTGGTTTAGGCCGTGGTGAAGATCGTGCGCGTCAGGCAGCTGAGCAAGCCATTCGCAGTCCGCTGCTCGATAATGTCAATATCATTAATGCCAAGGGTGTATTGATCAACATTACCGGTGGTGATGATATTACCTTGCGTGAAACCGAGATTATTACCGACGTGGTTAACCAGATTGTCGATCTTGATGAAGGCGAGATTTTCTACGGTACGGTATTTGACCCTGAAGCACGCGATGAATTACGTGTGACTGTGATTGCAACAGGGTTAACGCGTAATGCCTCTGAAGCAGAACCGCGTAAACGTCATGTTCAACATCATGTGAATGTACCAAGTGCACATACAACTGATGACGATGACGTACCAGCGATTAACAAGCGTCAGGGTGTTGAAGCGGCAGCTGCACCAAGCTCTTCACCACGCTCTTCACCGATGAGTATTCAGGATTATCTTAAAAATCAACAACGTAAATAATAACGTTATTGAGTTAACTAAAAGGTAGTGAGATTCACTACCTTTTTTATTTTTTATCAATAGCTAAATATGCTAACTTATATCGGTTTTTAGAGATAAAGTAAGCGTAGCATGTTGAAACAACGTACCCTCAAACGCGTGGTTAAGGCGAGTGGCATTGGTCTTCATAGTGGTCAGAAGGTCATGATCAATTTTTTGCCTCATGCAATTGACGGTGGCATTGTATTTCGCCGGATTGATTTAGATCCACCAGTCGACATTCACGCCGATGCTTTGCTCATTCAAGAAGCATTCATGTGTTCCAATCTGGTCATTGATAATGTCAAAGTGGGCACCATTGAGCATGTCATGAGTGCAATTGCAGGATTGGGAATAGATAACCTGATTATTGAAGTGTCTGCCTCGGAAGTTCCGATTATGGATGGTAGTGCAGGGCCGTTTATCTATTTATTGATGCAAGGTGAACTGTGTGAACAGGATGCCCCAAAAAAGTTTATAAAAATCTTAAAACCTGTTGAAGCACTGATTAACGATAAAAAAGCCATTTTTACTCCGCACGATGGCTTTCAACTTAATTTTACCATTGATTTTGATCATCCAGCCTTTGCCAAAGAATACCAGTCAGCCACGATTGATTTTTCGACCGAAACGTTTGTATACGAGGTGAGTGAAGCACGTACATTTGGCTTCATGAAAGATTTGGATTACTTAAAAGCCAATAATCTTGCACTGGGCGCCAGTCTTGAAAATGCCATTGGTGTAGATGATACCGGTGTTGTGAATGAAGAAGGCTTGCGTTTTTCGGATGAGTTTGTACGCCATAAGATATTAGACGCCGTAGGGGACTTGTATTTGATGGGTCATCAGATTATTGCCAAGTTCGATGGCTACAAGTCTGGCCATGCTTTAAATAACCAGTTACTTCGCAACGTACAAAGCGATCTAGCCAATTATAAAATTGTAACATTTGATGACGCACAGGATTGCCCAATTTCTTACGTAAACATTGGCTAAGTCATTGTCTCGCAGTTGTTATGTTATAGTGTAATTCTTTAAAGAGATAACTGCATCACAGATTTAACGCACCGCGAGCCAGACCTAACGCTCGAGATTATTTTTTATTGCTTGCCAAACGTAGTAAAGCTTGGCTAAGCTTAGGGTCGCTCACCAAACCAGCAGCACCTTGTAACATATCTTGGGTTTCTGGTGGGAGAGAGGTAACTGACGGTGATGATGTTGGGGGAAGTTGCGATTTTGGTCGTAAACGCACTTGGAGTCGTTGCAGTTCGTGTAAGCCTTCTAGTTGAGCTAATTTCGTAATGTATTGTGTTTGAAGATAACCGAGCTGACTAATCATGGCCTGATTTTCGCCGGTGAGGGTCAAGACACCATATTGATAACAGACTACTTGCCATTTTTCAGGTTGCGGCAATAAGGGTTGAATTAATTTCGTAAGTTTTTGCCACTGTGCAACTTGCGTTGTAAGAAACGTTAAGTTTCCTGTTTTTATGTGTTTTCTTGTTTGTTGAAACACGTTTTTAGGTTCAGACATGGTCGTGACTCACTGCAGGCAATGTCTCATCTTATACGCGTCATTCAATGGATATCAAGGAAGAGATCACGCAAGGAACTTTTAGTAAGAACAGTTTCACGAGGTTTTTTATGCATACGCGTCGAATTTTACTTGCTTTTTCTCTGGCAGCTTCTGCCGCATCAGTTGCTTTCGCTGATTACCAAACGATTGACCAGACAGATACATCATCCGACCGACTCGAACAGCTTTCCCGTACACTCAGTCAAGGTTCTTACACGCATCCAGACGATTTGGATATTCCCGGTAAGACACAGGTTTCAGTCACCTTACGAGAAAAAACAACTGAACTGAACAATCAAAGCATCGAAAAAAAGTACGGTAAATCCTCTTCTTCGCGTTATAGCGCCGCCTCAAATAACAGCCCTTACTCATGGTTAGTAACGCATCCATTGCCAGACATGGTGCGTGTCTCTTCGGAATTTGGTACACGAACTTTACTCGGCACCACACGCGCACATGAAGGAATTGATCTCTCTGCGCCAAGTGGTACACCGATCTATGCTTCTGGCCCGGGTATTGTGACCAAGGCGGGTTGGGGTACAGGTTATGGTCAATATGTCGAGATTAATCACGGCAACGGTTACCTCACACGCTATGCACATGCTTCACGCGTAATGGTACAGGTCGGTGACCGTGTAGGTGCGGGTGAGCACATTGCCAATGTTGGCTGTACAGGGCGCTGCACGGGACCACATTTACACTTTGAAGTGGTGAAAGACGGTCAGCGCAAGAATCCAGGTTCTTATCTTGCCATGTTGCCATAAGTTCTTTATATCCATCTGACTCCTGTTTTATTGAATCTTGCTTTACATAAATTCTTAACAATGCACAAACCGCGCAAAAGTCGCGGTTTGTTTATTTTTGAGCCAAATTTGACTCTAACATCAAATTTCAAATACTCGTGTATAAAAAAACAGCTTTAATTGGCGTTTTTTTGTTATTTTGGGTTATAAAAAGTCAATCAGTATTTATTATCTAAATAATAGTGCCTATCTGTATTCACCTGCGGGGATAACTTGCATGGCGGTAAATATGATAAAAATACACCCTAGACAAAAGACTAAGGAAAAGGTGAACTATGGCGTTTTATGGTGATTCCGACGCACAAGAAACCCAAGAATGGCAAGATGCATTTGATTCGGTTTTACAGCACATGGGAACTGAACGTGCAGCTTTTTTATTGGAAAAGCTTTATCAACGCGCGATTGCGAAGCATGTTCCCATTCAACGCTTGAATACACCTTATCTCAATACAATTTCTGTGGATGAACAGCCTGCAATGCCGGGCGATCAAGACATGGAACGCCGTATTCGTGCATTGATCCGTTGGAACGCGTTGGCCATGGTACTACGTGCCAACAAAACAGGCGACGACTTAGGTGGTCACTTGGCCAGCTTTGCATCTTCAGCAACGCTTTACGACGTTGGATTTAACCACTTCTTCCGTGCCAACAGCGACAGCTTTGGCGGCGACATGATCTACTATCAAGGTCACTGTGCACCTGGTATTTATGCGCGTTCTTTTCTTGAAGGCCGTTTGACAGAAGACCAACTCAATAATTTCCGCCGTGAAGTAAATGGCAATGGTCTATCAAGCTATCCGCATCCTTACTTAATGCCAGATTACTGGCAGTTCCCAACCGTATCGATGGGCTTGGGTCCAATCATGTCGATTTATCAAGCACATATTCAAAAGTACTTGATGAACCGTCGTCTGATCAAAGAAGAAGACCGTAAAGTCTGGGCATATCTCGGCGATGGCGAGATGGATGAGCCAGAAAGTACTGGTGCAATTTCACTGGCAGGTCGTGAGAAACTCGACAACCTGATCTGGGTAGTCAACTGTAACTTACAGCGTCTTGATGGCCCTGTACGTGGTAACGGTAAAATTATTCAAGAGCTTGAATCATTGTTCCGCGGTGCCGGATGGCGCGTGATCAAAGTGGTTTGGGGCCGTCATTGGGATCCACTTTTGGCCAAAGACACCTCAGGTGCACTTAAAGCAATTATGGATGAAGCAGTTGATGGTGACTACCAACGCTACCAAGTAAAAGGTGGTGCTTACACCCGTGCGCACTTCTTTGGTAAATATCCAGAAGCTGAAGAGCTGGTGAAAAACTTAAGCGATGAAGATATCGACAATCTGAATCGTGGTGGTCACGATCCGTACAAAGTATACGCAGCTTATGCTGAGGCAATGAAGAGCACTGGTCAGCCAACCGTTATTCTGGCAAAAACTGTGAAAGGTTACGGTTTGTCTGACGAAATTGAAGCGGTCAACAAAACGCACCAAATCAAGAAAATGCATGTTGACTCACTCAAATATGTACGTAACCGTTTCAACTTGCCATTTAACGATGAGCAATTAGAAGATCTGCCGTTCTATCGTCCTGCGGAAAACTCGCCAGAACTTAAATACATGAAAGCGCGTCGTGAGGCTTTAGGTGGTTATCTGCCTGCACGTCGTAAAGAAAGCGAATCTTTGGCGATTCCTGAAATTTCAGTATTTGACAGTGTGTTAAGCGGTAGCAACGGTAAAGAACAATCGACCACCATGGTGATGGTGCGTTTGATCGCGTCGTTGTTAAAAGAAAAAGCGATTAAAGATCGCGTAGTGCCAATCGTACCAGATGAAGCACGTACCTTCGGTCTTGAAGGGATGTTCCGCCAGTTGGGTATTTATGCTGCTCATGGTCAGAAATATACCCCAGAAGACAATGAACAGCTCATGAACTACCGTGAAGCAAAAGACGGTCACATGTTGCAAGAAGGCATCAACGAAGCGGGTGCGATGAGTGCATGGGCCGCGTTGGCAACCAGTTATTCAACCAATAACTTGCCAATGATTCCGATGTACATGTATTACTCAATGTTTGGTTTCCAGCGTATCGGTGATATTGCATGGGCAGCAGGCGATGCACAGGCACAAGGTTTCTTGTTGGGCGCGACCGCTGGCCGTACGACGCTAAACGGTGAAGGCTTACAGCACCAAGATGGTCACTCGCATATCCTTGCAGGAACGATTCCAAACTGTATTTCTTATGATCCATGTTTCGGTTATGAGCTTGCAGTGGTCGTACATGATGGCTTGAAGCGTATGTATGTCAATCAAGAGCGTGTGTTCTATTACCTAACGCTCATGAACGAAAACTACGAGCATCCAGAAATGCCAAAAGGCGCTGAAGAAGGCATCAAACGTGGTATGTACCTGTTTGAAAAAGATGAAAAAGCCACCGTTCAGTTACTTGGTTCTGGCGTGATCTTACGTGAAGTCATCAAAGCGGCGAAAATCTTGCGTGAAGAATATCAAATTCACTCAAATATCTGGAGTGTTACCAGCTTCAACGAGTTGGCGCGCGACGGTATGGCCTGTGATGAATACAACCGCTTGCATCCGCTAACCGAAGAAACCAAAGAATCTTGGGTATCTCAGCAGCTTCGTGGTACAGACGGTATCGTGGTATCGGCAACGGATCATATGCGTGCTTATAGCGAACAGATTCGTGCCTACCTCCCAGACAACCGTCCATACGTGACTTTGGGTACCGATGGTTATGGCCGTTCAGATACGCGTGCCAACCTACGTAGCTACTTCGGTGTCGATGCAGCTCACATTGTGGTGGCAACACTGAAAAAACTGGCTGATGAAGGTGAAGTAGAAAACCGTCTGGTGAAAGATGCGATTTCAAGCTTCGAACTCGAAACAGACCGTCCAGTTGCATGGGCGCCACAGACGCATCCAGAGGTTCATCCTGTGGCAGCGTATGAAGAACACTCAGGTGAGGGGAACTAAGACATGCAAGTGAAAACACCTGATATTGGCGTAGATAAAGCAACGGTTGCTGAAATCTTGGTAAAGGTTGGTGACACGATTTCTGAAAACGACAGCCTGATCTTGCTCGAATCGGACAAAGCATCGGTTGAAGTACCAAGTACAGCAGCTGGTGTGGTCAAACGTATTTTGGTTAGCCTTGGTGATGAAGTCACTGAAGGTACAGACTTGGTTGAGCTTGAAAGTGAGGGTGCAACGGCAGAACCTGCCGCTGCGCCAGCACCAGAAGAAAAACCAGTTGCACAAGAAGCAGCACCTGCACAAGAAGCACCAGCTGCACAGCCTGCTGCTGGCGGTGCAACTCAGGAAATTGAGGTTCAGGTTCCTGATATTGGTGTAGAAAAAGCAACAGTTGCCGAGATTTTGGTGAAAGTTGGCGACGAGATTGCCGAAAATGACAGTCTAGTTTTGCTTGAATCGGACAAAGCGTCGGTTGAAGTGCCAAGTACAGCAACAGGTACTGTGGTGTCTATTGCGATCAAAGAAGGCGACACGGTTCAAGAAGGTGTTGTGCTGCTTAAGCTTAAAACAGCGGGCGGCGCATCTGCTGCGCCTGAACAAGCACCTGCTGCATCAAGCGCTGCTGCACCTGCCAAAGAATCTGCGGCAGAAACGGCACAACCTGCTACTGAATCAAACGCACCTGCGGGTGATGTTGAGGTAAATGTTCCAGATTTAGGTGTGGACAAGGCTGCAGTGGCTGAGATTTTGGTCAAAGTGGGCGACAAAATCACCAAAGACGAAAGTATCGTGGTGGTTGAATCGGACAAGGCAACAGTTGAAGTTCCAAGTTCGGTTTCAGGCGTGGTTAAAGCCGTGCATGTTCAAGCCGGACAAGATGTTCAAGAAGGCGTACTGCTGATTACAGTTGAAGCCGAAGGCGCAGCGCCAAGTGCACCGAAAGCAGCACCAGCAAAAGCCGAAGCAGCACCTGCACCAGCGGCACCAAAAGCAGCGCCTGCGCCTGTTGCCAAAGCCGATCATGCAGCGCCACAGGCAAGCCAAGACAGCAAATTGACCAAAGAGCAAGAAGCTGAAAATGCCAAAGTCTATGCTGGTCCAGCTGTACGTAAACTCGCCCGTGAATTGGGTGTGGTGTTGGCACAGGTCAAAAATTCTGGTGAGCATGGTCGTCTGATTAAAGAAGACATTTATGCATACGTGAAGCAGCGCTTAACTGCACCAGTTGCAGCGCCAAAAGCAGCAGCGGCTGCAGTGGCATCGGGCTTGCCGTCATTGCCAGATTTCAGCGCATTTGGTGGCGTTGAAGAAAAAGCACTGACGCGTTTACAGCAAGTTTCGATTCCGCAATTGTCGCTCAACAACTTTATTCCGCAAGTGACTCAGTTTGATCATGCGGATATTACTGAGCTTGAAGCATGGCGCAATGACTTGAAGGGTAACTTCAAGAAAGAAGGTATCAGCCTGACCATCATGGCGTTTATCATCAAGGCTGTGGCACACCTGCTGAAAGAAGAGCGTGAGTTTGCTGGTCATTTGTCTGACGATGGTAAATCAGTACTGCTTCGCAACGAAATCCATATGGGGATTGCTGTTGCAACGCCAGACGGTTTGACTGTACCGGTACTACGTAACCCAGATCAGAAATCGATTAAGCAGATCGCGGTTGAGCTAGGTGTAATTGGTCAAAAGGCACGTGATAAGAAATTATCACCAAAAGACTTGCAAGGTGCCAATTTCACCATTTCAAGCTTGGGCGCGATTGGCGGAACAGCCTTTACACCGTTAGTGAACTGGCCACAAGTGGCGATTTTAGGTATTTCACCTGCTGCGATGCAGCCAGTATGGAATGGCAAAGATTTTGAGCCTCGCTTGATGTTACCGTTGTCATTGTCGTATGACCACCGTGTGATTAATGGTGCCGATGCAGCGCGTTTTACCAACAAGCTGACCAAATTGTTGCAAGATATCCGCAGCTTACTGATCTAAATCATCGTTTATTTAAAAACCCTGCTTCGGCAGGGTTTTTTGATTTAAAGTGGTTGAATATGTGTTTCAGATCAAAGCAAATTGAAACTAGGCGATCAAACAGGTATAATCGATTCACTTCATTGGGGAGTAGCCTCTATTTACGCAATGTAAATAGGTGATGATCAACATAATTGTTCCACAGAACATGGTCATCATAGCTTAAACGCATACGTGTGTTTCCGAGTTGGCAAGACCTTTGATTTATCGTTCTGCACATTTGGCTAGCAGGGGCGGTGAGTCATCGGTACGTTATGCTAGCCAGAGAACAGATATGCAAGAATTCCTGATTTCGACTTCTGTTGTTGCCCTTGCTGAAATGGGCGACAAAACCCAGCTCCTTGCGCTTTTACTCGCAGCCCGGTTCCGCAAACCTGTTCCTATCTTAATCGCGATTTTATTGGCGACCACCATCAACCATGGTTTATCTGCGGTATTAGGACAATGGCTGACGACCGTCTTAAATCCTACCGTTATGGTGTGGGTATTGGCCATTGGCTTTATTGCAATGGCACTGTGGATGCTAGTGCCAGACAAGCTCGATGACGAAACCGATAGCATCAATAAATGGCAACGCTTTGGAGTATTTGGCGCCACCTTTATTTTATTTTTCTTGGCAGAAATTGGCGATAAAACCCAAATCGCGACCGTTGCACTGGCAGCACGTTTTGACAGTGTGTTTTGGGTAATGCTCGGGACCACTGTCGGCATGATGATTGCCAATGCACCAGCGGTATTTATTGGCAACAAAATGGCCGATCGTTTACCTATTTCGCTCATTCACAAGATTGGCGCGGCAATTTTCTTGGTGGTGGGTGTCTCAACACTGGTACAGCATTACTTCTTTTAAATTGCTGTAAAAAATCAAGTCGACCTAAAAACGCGCAATCTCATGCGCGTTTTTTTCAAAAAGTCGCATCAGAAAAAATCGGATCATGTTTATTTTGCGCTAAAATAAATCATGAGTGAGCAGCGAAACTTACTCAAGCCTCATATAAAAAAATTCTTCAAGCATCAGAAATCTGTAGTGAACGCAGGAAAAAGGATTCATGTATGCCATTACTAAATGAGCGTCAGTGTGTAATTGCCAGTTATCTGATCATGACCATTAGTTTACTCATGATTTTACCGCTACATCTGTTGCCCGGGCTTTTGTCGGGTTTACTGGTTTACGCGTTGGTCACCAGTTTGAGCCCCTATGTCGAGCGCTTTTCCAATCGAAAGTATGGCCGTGTAACGGTGGTGGCATTATTTAGTGTGGTGATTATCAGTCTGTTGGTACTGCTCATGGTGAGTTTAAGTGCCTATGTGGTGCATGATCTACGCGGCGGTGGACTGGCTGAGGTCAATGCCAATCTGGATGCCTTGCTCAAAAAATTTCAAAGTGAAGTGGGCGGGTATTTTCCTGGATTTGTACCTGAAAGTATCGATGAGATGAAAGATACTTTGCTGCGCTTATCCAAAGAGCACCTGATCACGTTGCAACATGCCGGAACCGATGTATTGCATGGTTTTGTCACCATGATTGTCGGCATGATCTTAGGTGCCTTGATTTCACTACATCCGAATCAAGACGAAAAAGACATGCCAATGTTTCGGCGCGTTTTTCTACAGCGCTTAGATACGTTATACCGTGCCTTCAAGAATATCGTCTTTGCGCAGGTCAAAATTTCTCTGATCAATACGATTTTATCGGGACTGTTTATTTTCATTGCCTTACCGCTGATGGGAATGCATTTGCCTTTTGGAAAAACCTTGGTGATTTTAACCTTTGTATTTGGCCTGTTGCCCGTGATTGGTAACTTGATGTCCAATACCTTGATTGTTTTATCCGCCATGAGCGTGTCTTTTACCACGGCGGCCATTGCCCTGTTGTATCTGGTTCTAATTCATAAACTGGAATACTTCTTAAATGCCGATATTATTGGTCAGCGAATTAATGCCAAGGCGTGGGAGCTATTAATTGCGATGCTGGTATTTCAGGCCGTTTTTGGGCTGATTGGCTTGGTGGCTGCACCGATTTACTATGCATACTTCAAAAGTGAAATGAAAAAAGCGGAATTAATTTAATTATTTCAGCGCCTTCTGGGCGCTGATTGATATAACAAGTGTTAGAATTTAAAAATTAGCGCAAGAAAAAATGAAATTTAAGCGCAAATTTGTTTATAATAGCTCACGGAAATTACCAGTGAGATTGTTATGCTGACCATCGTTCAAGAAGCGTTAACCTTCGATGATGTCTTATTACTCCCTGCCTATTCTACAGTTCTCCCAAAAGATGTCTCCTTAAAGACACGTTTGACTCGCGGCATTCAACTAAATATTCCACTCGTTTCGGCTGCAATGGATACCGTGACTGAATCTCGTATGGCCATTGCAATGGCGCAAAACGGTGGTATCGGTATTTTGCACAAAAACATGGACATTGCAGCTCAAGCAGCTGAAGTTCGTCGTGTCAAAAAATTCGAAGCCGGTATGGTCAAAGACCCGATTACTGTAACCCCTCAAACCACCGTACGTGAATTGATTGCCATTACGCAAGCCAATAACATTAGTGGTGTGCCTGTGGTACAGGACGGCAAGGTTGTGGGTATTGTGACCGGTCGAGATACACGTTTTGAAACCAATCTTGAGCAACCTGTTAGCAATATTATGACCCCTCAAGACCGTTTAGTGACGGTGAAAGAAGGTGCGTCAAAAGAAAGTATTCAAGCGTTACTTCAAAAGCATCGTATCGAAAAAGTCTTGGTTGTTGATGATCATCATGCCTTAAAAGGTCTGATCACCGTAACCGATTTTCGTAAAGCCGAGCTTTATCCAAACAGTTGTAAAGATGATTTAGGTCGTTTACGTGTTGGCGCAGCAGTCGGCACAGGTGCCGAAACCCCTGCACGTGTTGAAGCACTGGTCGATGCTGGTGCAGATGTGATTGTGGTCGATACCGCACACGGTCACTCAGCCGGTGTGATTGAGCGTGTACGTTGGGTGAAGCAGAACTATCCGCAAGTACAAGTGATTGGCGGTAACATCGCAACTGCAGATGCAGCCTTGGCATTGCTTGATGCGGGTGCAGATGCGGTCAAAGTTGGTATTGGTCCAGGTTCGATCTGTACCACGCGTATTGTTGCAGGTATTGGTGTACCTCAAATTTCTGCGATTGACAACGTGGCACGTGCCCTCAAAGGTGAAATTCCATTGATCGCAGACGGCGGTATTCGCTTCTCTGGTGATATGGCGAAAGCGATTGCGGCTGGTGCAAGCACCATTATGGTCGGATCTTTGATGGCAGGTACCGAAGAGGCGCCAGGTGAAGTTGAATTGTTCCAAGGTCGCTATTACAAAGCGTATCGTGGTATGGGTTCATTGGGTGCGATGTCGGGTGTGAGTGGTTCATCAGACCGTTATTTCCAAGACGCGAAAGCGGGTGTGGAAAAGTTGGTGCCGGAAGGTATTGAAGGTCGTGTGCCTTACAAGGGGCCAATGAGCGCGATTGTACATCAGATGATGGGCGGCCTACGTTCATCTATGGGTTATACAGGCTCTGCCGACATCGAAGCGATGCACCAAAATACCCAGTTTGTGAAAATCACAGCAGCAGGTATGCAAGAGTCACACGTTCACGATGTGACGATTACGAAGGAAGCACCGAACTACCGTATTGGTTAATTACCACTTACGGACCTCAGTGAAAAACGCCGTCAGTCCACTGACGGCGTTTTTGATTTGGTGTAAAGTAAACACATGGATGGTGGCGTCACCATAAAATGAAAAGTGAGTCAAAAATGAGTTATTTTGGAACCGATGGCATTCGTGGAAAATTCGGTATAACGCCGATCACACCTGAATTTGCACTAAAGTTAGGGTTTGCCGCTGGAAAAGTATTAAAACGAACAAGTCCAATTCATAAACCCATTGTTGTTTTAGGTAAAGATACCCGTTTATCTGGCTATATTTTAGAGTCCGCTTTACAGGCCGGTTTAAACGCCGCAGGTGTTTATGTCCACCTACTCGGGCCGTTACCGACGCCTGCTATTGCACATCTCACACGTGCCTTACATGCCGATGCCGGTATTGTGATTTCCGCATCGCACAATCCTTATTTTGATAACGGTATTAAATTCTTTTCAGGCGAAGGCAAAAAACTGCCTGATGATTTACAAGATGCGATCAATCAGGAGCTTGAGCATGAGCTTTTGATTGAAGATACCGCCAATTTGGGTAAAAGTGTCCGTGTGAAAGATGCCAATGGTCGCTATATCGAGTTTTGTAAATCTACCTTTCCCTATCATTTCGACTTACGCAGTCTGACCATTGTGGTGGATTGTGCCAATGGTGCTGCCTACAATGTCGGGCCATCGGTGTTTCGTGAACTCGGTGCAAAAGTGATTGCGCTGTATAACGATCCGACGGGCATGAACATCAATGAACATTGTGGTTCGACCCATCCAGAAAACCTGCAAAAGGCCGTGGTGCATTATAAAGCAGATTTAGGTATTGCCTTTGATGGCGATGCTGATCGCGTGATTTTAGTGGATAAATTCGGACAATTGGTCGATGGCGATCATATTCTGTATATTCTGGCGACCCAAGCTAGAAAGAAACCGGCAGGTATTGTCGGGACAGTGATGAGCAATATGGCGCTCGAGTTAGCACTGGCCAAAGCCGAAGTGCCGTTTGTACGTGCCAAAGTTGGTGACCGCTATGTGCTTCAGGCGCTTGAAGAAAATGAATGGGTGATTGGCGGTGAGCCATCTGGTCATATCTTGACACTCGACAAGAGCACCACGGGTGATGCCATTATTGCTGCCTTGCAAGTGTTGACTGTTATGGTTGAAAAAGGCAAAGCCTTGCATGAGCTTGTGGCTGGTTTTGAGCTGTTCCCACAGGTATTGGTCAATGTACGTCTGGATCAAATGATCGATCCGTATGCGATTCCTGAACTGGCGCAGGAGTTTAATCAGGCCGAAGCACAACTTAAGGGACGTGGACGTTTACTGATTAGAAAATCAGGAACCGAACCTGTGATTCGTGTGATGGTGGAAGGCGATAACGAAGAAGAAGTGACGACCCTAGCGCATCGTTTAGCGGACTGCGTCCGTGAACATGCTGCTGCATAAGAGAGATTCACATGACAGATACCATTAAAGATCTGAGTGAGCTGCGTTTGAGTTACGAAAAAGGGCAGTTAGTTGAGGGTCAAGTGGATCCAAATCCACATGGCCAGTTTTTACAGTGGTTTAACCATGCCTTGCAAGAGAATTTCCTGGAACCCTATGCCATGTCACTGGCGACGTGTAACCGTGCTGGTCGGCCGCACGTTCGAACGGTTTTACTCCGTGGTGCGACTGAACAGGGGTATGACTTTTATACCAACTACGATAGCCAAAAAGGGCTTGATTTGGCCGAATCAGCCTTTGCTGAATTACTGTTTTACTGGCCGAGTCTTGAGCGCCAGATCCGTGTCAGTGGCAGTGTGGTCAAGATTCCAGAGGCTGAGTCGACGGCGTATTATCATAAACGCCCACGCGATAGCCAGATTGCAGCACATTTAAGTACGCCGCAAAGTGGGGTGATTGCAAGCCGTGAATTGCTTGAACAGCGCTTTAAGGCATTTCATGAGCAGGTGCAAGATCAGGCCGAGATTGAAAAGCCAGCCTTCTGGGGCGGTTATCGGGTACAGCCAGATCACTATGAGTTCTGGCAGGGTCGACGTAATCGGATGCACGATCGAATTAGCTATGACAAGCATGATGATCAATGGATCATGCAACGATTAATGCCTTAATGAACTTCGTTCAGATCAAGCAGCGCCCTTTACTCACGCCGCCAGAATCTTTTCAGGCGGTGCCTGAATTTCTTGCACAGATTTTGGCGCGACGCGGTGTGCAGTCCGAACAGGAACTGGATTTAAAGTTACGGCATTTGCTCAAGCCAGAACTCAAAGATTTGGCCACTGCAACAGCGTTAATCGATGCAGCGATTGATCGGCATGAGCATATTGTGATTGTGGGCGATTACGATGCAGACGGTGCGACCAGCACGGCATTGATGTGTTTGGTGCTCAAAGCGTTGGGCGCCCATGTCGATTATATCGTACCGGATCGTTTTAAATACGGTTATGGGCTGACGCCTGCAATTGCAGATCTGGCCGAAACCACTTTCGCACCAGATTTACTGATTACTGTAGACAACGGAATATCCAGTCATGCTGGAGTAGCGCGCGCGCAGGCATTAGGCATGCAGGTGATTATTACCGATCATCACCTCACCACCAAACAGCCACCCGATGCCGAAGCGGTGGTCAATCCCAATCAGCTTGAGTGTGCCTTTCCAAGTAAAGCCTTGGCCGGTGTGGGCGTGGCATTTTATTTACTTGCGCATTTGTGTACTTTACGTCAGCAGCAACAAAAATCGAGCTGCAAAATCAGTCAATATCTGGATTTGGTGGCGCTGGGCACGTATGCCGATGTCGCGACGCTAGATTACAACAACCGGATTTTGGTCGATGCAGGACTCAAGCGTATTCAGCAACAGCAGTGTCGGCCGGGTATTTTAGCCTTGCTCGAGATTGCTAAGCGTGACGCTGCAACGCTTAAAGCACAGGATTTAGGTTTTGTGCTTGGGCCTCGTATCAATGCTGCTGGTCGGATGGACAGTATGAATATTGGAATTGAATGCCTGATGGCGCCAGATTTCAAAACGGCTTATCCAATTGCAGAGCAACTTAATCGGCTCAATCTAGAGCGCCGTCAAGTCGAAACTGAAATGAAGCAGCAGGCACTGGGCTATCTGGAAACACTTCAACTCAATGAAACACAAATTCCACCAGCGCTGGTGTTGTTCGAAGAGAGTTGGCATCAAGGCGTGATTGGTATTGTTGCAGGGCGTTTAAAAGAGCAGTTTCATCGACCAACCATTGTGTTTGCACCCGATACCGATGGCGAGCACATCAAGGGCTCTGCACGTTCCATCGATGGTATTCACATTCGCGATACCATTGAGCAGGTGGCTGAGCAATATCCGCATTTGGTCAGTCATTTTGGTGGACATGCGGCGGCGGCGGGTTTAACGCTGAAAAAACAGTATTTCGATGAGTTTAAACGTATTTTTACCCAGTATGTTGCTCAGATGGATGAATCTTTACTGGACGCGGTCCTCTGGACAGATGGCGTTTTACCGATGTCTGCACACCAGCTCGATACTTTAAACTGGATTGAGCGTTTAGGTCCGTGGGGACAAAAATTTCCTTATCCACAGTTTGAGGGCCGCTTTCAGGTGCTCGATTATCGCTGGCTCAAAGAACTTCATTTAAAGCTAAAGCTCTCGCTGGATCAGTACGGAACCGTAGATGCGATTGCCTTTAATGCGGCACATCAATTCGAATTTGATCCGAGTATACCGTTTGTCAATTTAGTCTATGAGTTAGATCGAAACGAATTTAACGGCAGTGTGAATTTGCAGCTTCGTATCCTACATTTAGATCAGACATAAAAAAACTGCTCCTTGGAGCAGTTTTTTTATACGTCTAAACCGATTGCTTAGAAGCGATACGCTGCACGAACGCCATAGGTATTGTAGTTGTCGCCAAAACCAACACGACCTTCTACACTCACTTGCTGACTTAAGAATTTCTTGGCATTGATGCCCCATTCATCTTTGTCTAGTGTGTCATCATTATAATAATCTACACCTACACTAAGTGTTTTATCGAGATAGTAGTCGCCGCGTACGCTAAATTCGTCAAGATCACCAAAGCCGCCGTAGGCTTCAAGGTTTACGTCATGTTGACCAACTTGAGTGACATACTTGGCACGAATCGTTGGGTCTGCACCATCGTTTCCGCCTTTGACATCATAACCTTTAACACCCAACGCCACTAACAAACCAGGTGCTGGCAAATAACCCACTTCAGCGCCATATGTTGTTTTCTTACGTTCAGCATTAATATTGTCGTATTCAAGTTCTTGACGTGCCACATTACCGCTTACATAAAAATCGGTATTCGGGACGTAGTATTCAGCGCCTACACCGTATTGGGTATCTTTGGTGCCGCTGTTGTCGCCATATTTAACTTGTGCGCTTACATTACTTGCGCGGTCTAAAAACGCAGCCTCAGCCAATGGAGAATTACGTGTTTGAACAGGATTAAAATAGTAGGTGCCATCTACACCAAATTTAGTCACACTGCTGCTGTTGTCTGGGTCTAGGTAATCAAGTGATCCGCCTACCTCAGCCTGGTATGCATGCGCAGTGCCAACCAACGCGAGTGAAGATAAGAGTGCCGATGCCAGTGTTAACTTTTTCATGGAAAATCTCCCCTCCAAAAAATAATAATTAATGTTTTGTTACAACTTTCAGTCTAGTGAAAAATTTGAGTGCGTCAATTAGGCCAACGTAACCGAACGGTAATAATGTGGAATTCGTGTAATTAAGTATTTTTAAGTTTTTGATATTAAATAATAAATATGAAATGTTTTGTTTTATTAAAAGCTAGAGGGTTTTGTGAAGTTATCACGAATATGCACAATTAATCATCAATATTGTGACCAATTGTATTTAAAACGCACCAGTTTAGACCTGCATAATGAAGATTAGATTAATGTTGTAAAAACAAATTCATAACGCTTTATAGGGATTAGATTTCAAACAAATCGGGGTTTCTTTATAGGACTAAAACGCAGTTTTTCTCTCTCGAAGCGGGCTGTGTTAAACTAGACAGCGAAATAAATGAATGTAATGTGGGAATTGTGGCGTGGAAATTAATCCGTATTTGAACCAATTAAAAGATTTAACCGAACGTAGTCAAACACTACGGGGGTATCTTTGACTACGATCTAAAAAAAGAACGTCTAGAAGAAGTTTTACGCGAGCTTGAAGATCCGGCGATCTGGAACGACCAAAGCCGTGCTCAAGCCATGGCCAAAGAAAAAGGTGAGCTTGAAAACGTTCTGAACGTTTTAGATGGTCTTGCCAATCAGCTCGACGATGCTAAAGCAATGCTGGATCTTGCCGTTGAAGCTGATGACGAAAGTCTGCTCGAAGATGTTGATGCAGAGCTTGTGGCGGCAGAGGAGGCGCTGGCTAAACTCGAATTCCGCCGGATGTTTAGCAATCCGATGGACCCGAACCCATGTTATGTCGAGATTCAGGCAGGTTCGGGTGGTACCGAGGCACAAGACTGGGCTTCCATGTTACTGCGTATGTACATGCGCTGGATCGAGCGTCATGGCTTTAAAGCTGAATTGATGGAAGAATCAGATGGTGATGTAGCGGGCATTAAGTCGGCCACTATCCGAGTCGAAGGCGAATATGCATATGGTTGGTTACGTACCGAGTCTGGTGTACATCGTCTGGTGCGTAAGTCGCCATTTGACAGTGGCAACCGTCGTCATACCTCGTTTAGTGCTGTATTCGTTTCACCTGAAATTGATGACAATATTGAAATTGAAATCAATCCGGCCGATGTACGTACCGATACATACCGTGCATCGGGTGCTGGTGGACAGCACATTAACAAAACCGATTCTGCCGTTCGTTTGACTCACGCGCCGACAGGGATTGTGGTGGCTTGTCAGAACCAGCGTTCTCAGCATGCGAACCGGGACCATGCATGGAAACAGTTACGTGCAAAATTGTACGAACTTGAAATGCAAAAGCGTAATGAAGCTGCGCAAGCCCTTGAAGACTCGAAGTCTGATATCGGCTGGGGTAGCCAGATTCGCTCCTATGTACTGGATGACTCACGTATTAAAGACTTGCGTACTGGTGTCGAAAATTCAAATACAGGTGCTGTACTCGACGGCGATCTGGATAAATTTATCGAAGCCAGTTTGAAACAAGGCTTGTAATTGTAAACATCCGCAAAGCGTGTTTACCTGTGCTTACAATATATCTATGAAAATCGATATTAATATTTATAAAAATAGATATTAATATCGTAATTATGCGATACAATGTAAAGTATGGTGTTGAACAACGCTTTGCGCCCTAATCTTTGAGCTTTGCTTATGGATACCGATGTAATTTTTAAAGCCCTCGCCAATCCGACTCGTCGTCAGATTTTGGAATGGCTCAAGCATCCAACAAAATACTGGGCCGCAGAAGAATGCGGCAATTTTGAGCGGGGTGTTTGTGCCGGGCAAATTGAGCGATTAGGCAATGTGTCACAATCGACCATGTCTAATCATTTGTCTGTTTTACAACAGGCAGGTCTCATTACGGTAGAGAAATATGGCCAGTGGTCTTATTTTTCGCGCAACGAAGCGTTGATTCAGCAATATCTCGATCATTTAAAAGAAACGCTTTAATCGAGCGTAAGCTGAGGTTGTGATGGCTGAACTAAGTTCTCCGTTAAAAGTTGGTGATTTTGAATTAAAAAACCGTTTGGTGATGGCGCCGCTGACTCGCTCGCGCAGTGGGGAAAGCCGAGTGCCAAATGCGCTGATGAAAGAGTATTATCAGCAGCGTGCCAATGCAGGTCTAATCTTGACGGAAGCCACGGTGATTTCTCCTAAAGCCGTCGGTTATGAAGATACACCAGGACTTTGGACAGAAGAACAAGCACATGCTTGGCAACCCATTATTCAGGCGGTTCATGCACAAGGCGCCAAAATCGTGGCGCAGCTTTGGCATGTGGGCCGGATCTCAGATCCTCAGTTTCTTGATGGTGATCTCCCGGTTGCACCGAGCGCGATTCAGCCAGAAGGACATGTCAGCCTATTGCGTCCGAAACGTCCTTATGTGACACCGCGCGCATTATCGCTCGAAGAAATTGACGAGATTGTTCAACAGTACCGACATGCGGCTGAAATGGCCAAACTGGCTGGTTTTGACGGCGTAGAATTACATGCTGCCAATGGTTATTTAGTCGATCAATTCTTACAATCGCAAACCAATCAGCGTGATGATCAATACGGTGGTTCACTCGAAAATCGTGCACGTTTACTGTTGCAGATTGTCGATGAATTCATTGCAGTTTGGGGTGCTGGACGTGTTGGTGTACATATTGCCCCTCGCGGTGATTCGCACGATATGGGCGATGCCAACCCACTTGAAACCTTCGGTTATGTTATGCGTCAGCTCAGTGAGCGAGAAATTGCCTTTGTATTTTCGCGTGAATATGAAGCCGCAGACAGTATCGGGCCTGAATTGCGTAAACAATTTAGTGGTGTATGGATTGCCAATGAAAGCCTAACGCCAGATTCTGCGCGTCGTATATTGGCCAATGGCGATGCCGATGCCGTATCTTTTGGTAAAGCGTATATCGCGAATCCTGATTTGTACACGCGACTAATCAACCATGCACCGCTGAATGATGTCAATCCAGAAACTTTGTATGCCAAAGGTGCAGAAGGTTATACTGACTATCCTACGCTACGTGAATCGACGCTTGACGCCTAAATTTGCGTGAGTTATTCAGAGCGCCATACATTAACAAATGTATGGCGCTCTGCTATATTCTGCCCATCGAATATGTATTGAGACAGATGTATTGGCGACTCCATTGTGGTACAACGCGGCCTTGGTTTTACTCAAACCTTTGTATCGTTGGCGAATCCGTAAACGTGCCCAGAGTGACGCAACATACCAGCAAGAATGTTATGAACGTTTTGGTCCATTTCAGCCTCCTCAACATCGTCATGCCATCTGGTTTCATGCAGTCTCAGTCGGTGAGACCAATGCAGCACAGCCACTCATCGAACATTATCTTCAAGCGGGTCATCCGGTGTTGGTCACCAATACCACCAAAACGGGTCAAGCACGTGCCAAGACGCTTTTTTTAAAACCGCCCTATCAGGATCGTTTTCAAGCAGTTTATCTACCAGTCGATCAGGTGCATTTACTGCGTGAATTTTTTGCGCGTTATCAGCCTAAAATACTAATCTTGGTCGAAACTGAGCTGTGGCCCAATTTGATTGATCAGGCCGCACAACATGGAATAGCCCGAGTCTTAATCAATGCGCGCCTGTCGGAAAAATCCGCACGGGGTTATGCCCGTGTGGCGGGTCTTACCCGAGGGATGTTGAACAATCTGAGCACATTACTGGCGCAAGACCAAAATACCCAGCAGCGTTATATTGCGCTGGGTCTAGCCGCAGATAAATCCCAAGTGGTGGGAAATATCAAATTTGATATTCGTGCACCCGAAGCGGTAGGGTTGCAAGCGGCATCTCTAGTGCAGCAGTGGCAACTCGGCACACGTAAAATAATGGTGCTTGCCAGTACTCATGCACCCGAAGAACAGCAGCTTTTGACTGCCCTTAAAACGCATCTAAATCATGATCCTGCGCTACTTTGTATTGTAGTGCCACGCCATCCCGAACGTTTTGATGAGGTGTTCCGTGTAAGTCAGGATCTGGGCTTAAATACCTCACGGCGCAGTCTTGCCGAATCTATCATGCCCGAGACGCAGGTTTATCTGGCCGATAGTATGGGAGAGTTGTGGTTGTGGTATGCACTGGCACAGGTTGCTTTTGTTGGGGGATCACTCAATACGCCCGGCGGTGGTCATAATATTTTAGAACCTATGGCACTGGATTGTCCGGTGGTGATTGGGCCACGTTATTTCAATTTTCAAACCATTGTAGATGAGTTTGTTGAGGCAGCAGCGATTGATGTTGCTCTAGATGCGCTTCAGGCAGTCGAGTATTTACTCAGCTATGCCAACGCATCTGCCCAAGCCGCGGCACGTGCTCAGCATGCGCAAACCATTTTAGCCCGTAATCAGGGAGCGCTGGATCGCCATATTGCGCTGCTCGATGGATATATCACATGAATCTGGTCTTGATTCCACCACAAGAAAATCTCTCTGGGCCATGGCAAATTCATGAACCGCGTCAGGTCATGCATTTGCGCGAGCAACTGAACTTGCAAGTGGGAGATACGCTCAAAGTCGGGATACTGGGGCAGGCACGCTACCTCACCCGAGTGATGACAATTACAGCGCAATCTATTGAGGTAATGCCGCTACAGCAAGAAGCGTGTCCTAAAAAACTTCCAGTCACGCTTATTGTGGCACTGCCACGCCCCAAAGTGCTGCGCCGTTTAATCATGGACAGTGTGACACTTGGTGTTGAGCGAATTTGCCTGATTCACAGCTATCGGGTGGATAAGAGTTACTGGCAAACGCCATTTTTACAGCAGCTTGATGATTATGTACAACTGGGGCTAGAACAGGCCGGCGATACAGTTGCTCCAGACATTCAGCTCTACAAACGCTTCAAACCGTTTGTAGAAGATATTTTACCGGGCATGATTCAACCAGAACGTCCAGCCTACGTGGCGCATCCGTATAGCGCACAAACCATGCCTATCAATATTTCACACGGCTGTTCACTCATTATTGGCCCCGAGGGTGGCTTTATTTCATATGAAGTCGAACTGATGCAAAAAAACGGCTGCCAGACGTATCAGTTAGGCAGCCGTATTTTGCGAACCGAAACCGCAGTATCTTACGTGTTAGGTCGACTGTTTAGCTGAGTCGGTAGGCGTTGAGGCAGTATGTGGCAATGCTGCGGTCGACTCTTTATGTACTTTTACTTCTTGTACCGGGTAAGGAATATTAATACCTTCCTGATTAAAAGCACGTTTCACCTCAGTCTGAATCTCACTCACTGAGGCTGAAATATTGGTTTCAGTGGTATCAATCCACCAACGCACCGTGAGGTTGACCGAAAAATCGGCCAGTGCTGTCACATTCACACTAAATGCAGGCTGGCTGAGGACATTACGATTATTGTCCAAAATATTCAAAATAATGCTTTTGGCTTGTTGTTCATCGTCGTCATAACCGATGCCGACCACAAATTCACAGCGACGGCGCTGATAGGCGGTATTCACGGTAATGGCACTGGTGTATACCGTGGCATTTGGGATCACAATGCGGCGCCCATCGTAGGAACGAATAAAGGTTGCGCGAATCTGGATATCTTCAACTGTACCTTCCATTCCGTTGACAACAATGTCATCGCCAATACGAAACGGTTCACCCAGTAAAATCAGTACGCCAGATAACAGGTTTTGGAAAATATCTTTAAATGCAAAACCAATTGCCACCGAACCGATACCGAGTGCGCTCATGAGCTGACCTGGTGTGAATCCCGGAATCGCAATCACCAGTGCAATCAGAAAACCGATAAACAAGATGAGGACAGATCCAACACGATTCAGAACCAAGACCAAATTTTGACGGGTATAACTACGATTAGTCAGGGTTTTATCAACGAATAGTTTAAAGACCTTGGTCAACAACCAGAAAACTAAAAATACGACAAGCGCGATACATAAATAAGGAATACGCTCCCAAAAACTATCTACAATTTTATCAATTGCAGTATAAGTTTCATGGTATTTCTCGGTATGCTGTAGAACGGATTGAGTGGTTTTTTGCCCCGCTTGTTGCAATAGCATCGCTGTATCTGATGCGACCTGATCTAGTTTATTTTCTTCAGACACTCGAATTCCTGATGTGATAAAAGTTAAGAGAAAAGTAATGCGAAAGTGTAGTATGAACTGTATATTCGCTCAACCTTTCACATATTTTGTTTAGAAATAACCAGTGTGTGACTGAAGCATTAAATGCTGTAAATCGATATTGCCAGTACTCATCATAAAGTGCATGGCTTGTCCAAAAACCAAAATACTCATCACAAACATCAGCACGACCAACCATCCCATCAGCTTTTCTAAAAAATGAGAAGGTCGGGGTGGACCATAATCATTTACCCCAGATGAACCCGGCGCGATCAGTAAATACAGCAATAGAATCCATTGAATCACGGGCAGTAAAAACAGCAGGCTCCACCAGCCAGAATGATTGGTGTCGTGTAAGCGTCGAATGATAAGGAGCAGATGAAGATAGATAAATAACAACGTGCCAGCGAGCAGCAACCACCCCGAGCCATCGAGCCATAATGCTAACCCATGATCGTACAGTGTTCCAAAATCAAGACGAATTACACCTAAGCCGAAGTGAAGCAATAACAGCAATGCAATGGGTAACAAATTAAAGAAACCATACCAGCCCAAGTAGCTTAAACGATTAAAGCGTCCTCGAGTCGAGAAGGGGTGATCGTTACGGCGTGCAGGGTGTGATGACCAGTCGGAATGATCGGTTGAGGTAGAATGCATATCATCCTCCTGTTGAAGCGCTGCCTGAAACGTCAAGATGGATGCGGATACAGGCAATCGTATGAATGTCTTCAAGAAATACTACAACCAACATACAAAAAATGTTGAGTCTTTGGGTGTTTAAATTGTTTCGAATCTGATAGGTTGAAAAATATACGACCAAATGCGTATTGTCAGGCCCAACCACGTGTGTGGATACTGCTTCAGCAACAACAAAAAAAGATCAAACACAGTGTCGGTTAAAAAAGCCTCGTGATGGGGCCTAAAAATCAAGGAAGTGATACTATGAATGAAATCTATCCAGTACCAGAAGAGTTTAAAAAAACAGCCCGAACCATTGAAGCCGATTATTTGGCGCGCTATCAGCAATCAATCGATGACCCTGATGGATTCTGGGCAGAAGAAGCCCGCAATGTCGATTGGATTAAGCCATTTACACAAGTTAAAAATACCAATTACGCGGCCGATGATTTTAAAATCGAATGGTTTGCCGACGGGCAATTAAATGTATGTGCCAACTGTCTGGATCGACATCTTAAAACACATCCGCACAAGCCTGCCATCATTTGGGAAGGCGATCATCCATCACGGCATAAAATTATTTCTTTCAAAGAGCTGTATGAAGAGGTGTGCCGTTTTGCCAACGTGCTAAAAAAATATGGCATCGAAAAGGGCGACCGTGTGGTGTTGTATATGCCAATGGTGTCTGAAGCGGCGATCGCCATGTTGGCCTGTGCACGGATTGGTGCGGTGCATTGTGTGGTATTTGGTGGTTTTTCACCCGATTCGCTCGCCAGCAGGATAGAAGATTGTCAGGCTAAACTGGTGATCACTGCCGATGCCGGTATGCGTGGCGGTAAGTTACTGCCATTAAAAGAAAGTGTCGATGAAGCCCTAAAAGTTAAGGGAACCGAGTCGGTTGAGCATGTGATCGTGGTTCATCGCACAGGTAATCTGGTTCGCTTTCAAGAGGGGCGTGATCTTTGGTATCACGTGGTGATTACCGAAGTGAATGATGTGTGTCCACCCGAACCCATGAATGCAGAAGATCCGTTATTTATTTTGTATACCTCCGGCTCGACGGGTAAACCCAAAGGTGTTCTGCATACCACAGGTGGCTACTTGGTGTACGCCACCACCACATTCAGAGAAGTTTTTGATATCAAGCAAGATGATGTGTATTGGTGTACTGCCGATGTGGGCTGGATCACGGGGCACAGTTACCTGATTTACGGGCCACTGTCGAATGGTACCAGTACGCTGATGTTTGAAGGTGTACCGCAATATCCGACGTGGGCCAGAATTGGACATATTATCGATAAGCACAAGGTCACCATTTTATATACTGCCCCAACGGCAATACGCTCCATGATGCGTGAAGGCGATGCCTATGTACGTGAAAGTGATCGGAGCAGTTTACGACTGCTGGGCACGGTGGGTGAGCCGATTAATCCGGAAGCGTGGTCATGGTATTACAACGTGGTGGGAGAGGGACGCTGTCCGGTGGTTGATACTTGGTGGCAAACCGAAACTGGCGGAATTTTGATTGCACCACTTCCGGGTGCAACCGACCTAAAACCGGGCTCGGCTACACGTCCATTTTTTGGTGTGCAACCTGCACTGGTAGATGGTGACGGACATGAAATTGAAGGTGCTGCCGAAGGCAATCTTGTGATTAAAGATGCTTGGCCAGGACAGATGCGAACCATCTGGGGCGATCCGAAACGGTTCATTGAAGCTTATTTCTCGACCTTTCCCGGGCGTTACTTTACCGGCGATGGTGCACGTCGTGATGAAGACGGTTATTACTGGATTACCGGACGAGTCGATGATGTGTTGAATATTTCGGGGCACCGCTTGGGTACAGCCGAGATCGAAAGTGCACTGGTTGCGCATCCGCATGTGGCTGAGGCTGCGGTGGTGGGTATGCCGCATGACATTAAAGGGCAAGGCATTTGTACCTTTGTGACGCTACAGGCAGGTGTGGAAGAGTCTGAAGAATTACGTCAAGAGCTGGTACAGTGGGTGCGAAAAATACTGGGACCGATTGCTACCCCAGACGCGCTGCACTGGGCACCTGCTTTGCCCAAAACCCGTTCTGGAAAGATCATGCGGCGCATTTTAAGAAAAATTGCGGCAAATGAGCTAGACAGCTTGGGCGATACCTCCACCTTGGCAGATCCCGCCGTGGTTGAACATCTGATTCATACGGTATACCCAGCGTCGAAAGCAGCCACTTAAGTGCTGACAGCATCTCCTGCTTAAGTGAGCAGGAGGTGTTTTTAT
The DNA here is from genome assembly GCF_029967895.1 of Acinetobacter sp. V89_7. Classification (NCBI taxonomy): domain Bacteria; kingdom Pseudomonadati; phylum Pseudomonadota; class Gammaproteobacteria; order Moraxellales; family Moraxellaceae; genus Acinetobacter; species Acinetobacter sp. V89_7. The sequence goes on along the minus strand of NZ_JASCAJ010000024.1, from coordinate 72,026 downwards.
TTTATTGTTTTGAGCAAAGCTATGCCTAAATTTGCATAAAGCAGTGGGCAGAGATTTGCTAGGCTTAGACCTTGTTTTGGTCCTTCGGATTTGCGCATGAATCAACCTTATTTTGCACAGACATTTGATCCCTTGGCACAAGCTCAAAGCTTGGCGGCAGCGTTTGAGAAAACCGCAGCCGTACGGGACAAGCAAGGGGGCACGGCCAAAATTGAGCGTGATTTGATTCGGGCTAGCGGACTACTCTCGCTTTCAATTCCCAAAGCATATGGTGGGCAGGGAGCCGACTGGGAAACAATTTTTAAGACCATTCAACTGATTGCACAGGTCGATAGTTCTCTGGCGCATGTCTATGGTTTCCACCACTTACTGATTGCCACGGTTCAGCTTTTTACCCAGCCCGAGCAGTATGAGAGCTGGTTTCGCCAGACCGCTCAGCAACAGCTCTTTTGGGGCAATGCACTGAATCCGCTAGATCGGCGTACGCAGGTGCAACAGCTCAACGACGATACTTTTATTTTTCAGGGTGAAAAAAGCTTTTGTTCGGGTTCAATCGATTCAGACATGCTGCTTTGTTCGGGTTATACCCAAGAGGATAAACTGCTGATTGCGGTAGTGCCCACGCAACGTGACGGTATTCGTTTTTTAGGCGACTGGAATAACATGGGACAGCGCCAGACCGACAGCGGCACCACTCATTTTGAACAGGTCAAGATTTTAAAGCATGAATTACTGCTCAACCCCGGGCCACTGAGTACACCGTATTCGAGCCTAAGGCCTTTAATTGCGCAGCTGATTTTTGTGCATTTGTTTTTGGGCGTCGCAGAGGGCGCTTTTAAAGTCGCACATCAGGCGGTGCAACATCAAAAAGCATGGGCCACGTCAAGCGCAACGCAAAGTGTAGATGACCCCTATATTCAAAAGCATTTTGCCGAATTTTACGTGCAACTTGAAAGTGTCCGCTTACTGACCAACAAAGCCCGTACGCTCTTACAAAACGCGTGGAACGAAGGGCCAGACTTGAGTGCTCAGCAACGGGGTGAGGTATCGGTGGCCGTGGCCACAGCGAAAATTGCAGCGACTCGCACGAGTCTGATGCTCACACAAGATATGTTTCAGGTGATGGGTGCCAGAGCGACTACAGCAGCGCTGAATCTGGATCGCTTCTGGCGAAATGTAAGAACCCAAACCTTGCATGATCCAATCGATTACAAATATCAAGAGGTCGGGGAGTGGGTATTAACTGGCAAAGTTCCGCATCCTAGTTTTTATTCCTAACCATGACCTTTGGTATTGAATCTCAGGTTGCAGCGTGCGCTTGTAAAAAAGCCGCGGTGCTTTGAACATCGGCAAAGGTGGTGAGTGCACTCAAAAATGCATGTTGTACGGCATCGGCGGGTGTGGTGTGACTCTCAAAGGTTAAATCGCGTGTTGCTGTTGCATCGGCAATTAAAATCGGCTGATAGCCACGCTCCGCTGCGGCACGGGTACTGGAGTCGATACACATGTGCGTCATCATGCCGGTAATGACCAACTGTTCAATCTCCAAGGTTTTTAAGGTGTCTTCTAGTGAGGTATTTAAAAAACTGTTCGGTTTGTTTTTTGGAATGACAATCGCATGAGCTTGGCGCTTGAGCCCGGCATGTAACTCGACTCCAGATGTATTGGGACGAAAAAAAGTGGCTTCTGGCGGGTTGATATGCTGAATATAAATAACCGGTAAATTCTGTTCGACGAAGTATGTCTCAAGACGATTAATCTGGCTGAGCGCTTGGTCTGGGCCCACCAGTGTCATTGCACCACCTTCAAAATAGTCATTTTGTACATCAATGATCAGCAACGCTTGTTTCATGGTTTATTCTCGTTTTGATGATGCGATGTTTTTAGCTTAAATGGGAATATCCCTCGATACCATGTCAGATTGAGGTAAAATTGTTGGGCTTCGTTATCTCATGAGTTATTGTGATTTGACGAATGATTGCGTTACAGCATTTTTAAAATAAAAAAATACCCCGAGCCGAGTCTCAGGGTAAAGATGTATGTACCACCACGTTATTATTATAATTTCTCCTTAAGCAGATTTGGCAGTGATTTCCTGCTGCTGCTCCAGTTCGCGTACCAGTGGCAACACATGCTGTCCGAAATACTCGACTTCTTCGATAAAATGTAAAAACCCAGACAAAATCAGATCAACCCCCACATGTTTCAAGGCAACAATCCGTTCTGCGATTTGCTGCGGTGTTCCAATCAGATTGGTTTTAAAGCCATCGTTATACTGCACTAAATCTTCGAAGGTCGACTTGGCCCAGTTTCCTTCACCTTCGGGGCTGGCAGCTCCCGCCTGACGTGTGGCATCGCCAAAGGCATGTACCGCTTCGGTATTGGCCTGATCAATAATTGACTGTAATACGGCTTGCGCTTCTTGTTCTGTATCTCGGGCAATAATAAAGGCATTTACTCCAATTTTAACCTGATGCTGGTTGGCCTTGGCTTTGCTGCGAATATCGTGTACTTGTTTTTGAATTTCCTCGACGCTATTGCCGTTGGTAAAATACCAGTCCGATACCCGAGAGGCCATGTCACGTGCTGCCCGTGAGCTGCCTCCTTGAAAGACTTCGATATGCGGTTGCTGTAGCGGTTTTGGCTTTAAGGTATAGTTTTGAAACTGATAGTAGTTGCCGTCAAAACTAAAATTGTCTTGTGTCCAAATGCCCTTTAGGCTGCGGATAAATTCCTCCGAGCGTGCATAGCGCTGATCGTGCTCGGGCCATGGCTCGCCAATGGCATCAAACTCACCTTTAAACCAGCCACTCACCACATTGATGGCAATACGCCCCTGTGTAAGATAATCAATGGTCGCCAGTTGTTTGGCTGCCAGTACGGGTTTCCATGGGCCGGGTAATATGGCCGCAATTACTTTAAGCTTTTCGGTTTTGGCCAATAAGGCATGACTAAAGCTCACCGATTCATGCTGATACTCTGCGCCGTAGCCTGCAGTAAAGCGAATTTGAGTCAGGGCATATTCAAAGCCATTTGCTTCTGCGGCCTGAGCCAGTTTAATGTTGTATTCGTAGCTCCAGTCAGTTCGTTGTTCGATATTGCTGACCACGAGTCCACCACTGACATTGGGGACCCAGTACGCAAATTTGATGGGTGCAGTTGATTGACTCATGGCAAAACTCCTTCTCATAAACGGTACGGCTTAGGCCACGTTGCTTTTTAAATTTTTAGGATGCAAGCGAGATTCGGCAGCGTCCAGATTGGGAACCGCAGCCGATGGCAAAACTTCGTCCTGCTCGATTTGTTTGTTGATGCCCAGATTTTGGTTGGCCTGAGCTGTTTTGTCTTTGACCACCTCGGCGCGCTGGCCTTTGGCAGGTGCCCATTCCAAAATAGGCAGTGCACGTGCCACAGCCAAGGTAATGCGGTCACGAAGTAAATCGCTTTGAATGCTATAGTCTTTCGCAAAGTCGCGATCGGTGGCGTAGACGCCAATTGGCAGTGTTTGCGCTTGGAAAAAGCTAAACAATGGGCGTAGCTGATGTTCAAGTACGAGAGCATGGCGGTCACTACCACCTGAGGCTGCCAGCAAAACAGGGACATCGACCAGCGCGGTTTGTTCAACGAAATCAAAAAAATGCTTGAACAGGCCAGTAAAAGATGCACGGTATACCGGCGTACCTACAATCAAGGCATCGGCTGCTTCAACCTTGGCGAGATCGTCTTGCACGCGCTGCGGAAGCTGGTTACGGTAAATCGCACCGCCAAGCAAATGACCGATTTCGCTAAACTTAATAAAATGCACCTGAATCGGGGTTGCATCGGCCAGCTCATTTAGAATTTCTTGAACCAGTGCTTCAGTTTTAGATGGATGATTTAAACCGCCAGAAACGGCAACAATATTGAGTGGTTTTTGAGTATTTGAATGTTGTGGCATGATCAACCTAAATAGCAAATAAAACAATTGATCCTATTAATCGGTATTTCCAGCCTCAGGTAAAATAATCAAATTGTGAAACCTTATCGTTTTTTCTTCTATATTGGCACACGCGTTCATCGGTGTATAAAGGCTATTTTAACCCTATGAATTTATTTTATTTTCTTCTTTAAGATAAGGTCTTCAGTATTTTTAATAAAATTATAACAATAATCACTAAGCTTTAAGCGATTTTGAAAAAACGAAAAAAAAACTGAAATCTAACGGCTTAACCGACATTTTATATAAAAATTGGGTAATATGGTTCTATCCTTAAAGCCAGCAGTATGAGTAAAATCAAGATACTGCGCCAGAGATCTCTCGTTTCGCTTATGAATATTTTAATCGTCGATGATCATCCTCTGTTTCGCCATGCCCTAATTCAGGCGGTGCGATACAGTCTGCCTCAAGCTCAAATTTATGAAACTGCAGCAGTCAATGAATTTTACGAGCGCTTAGAAAGTGGAGCAGAGCCAGATCTGGTATTGCTGGATTTAAACTTACCGGGTGCATCGGGCTTTTCTGCGCTGGTGCATGTGCGTGCGCAATATCCGTCGCTACCGATTATTGTGGTGTCTGCACATGAAGAGACCTCGATTATCCAGCGTGCGATTGCTCATGGTGCCATGGGCTATATTCCAAAATCTGCGCATCCAAGTCATATTGGCGAAGCCATCCGCCATGTGCTGGAAGGTGAAATCTGGTTGCCACCCAACTTACCTAATAATTTAAGTTTCGATCCGCGCGCTGCAGATGAAACCGAGCTGGCCGAACGTATTCAGTCGCTGACGCCGCAGCAGTTTCGCGTTTTAATGATGGTGGCTGAAGGTTTGCTCAATAAGCAAATTGCCTATGAATTAGATGTTTCAGAAGCGACCATTAAGGCGCATGTGACCGCTATTTTCCGTAAACTGGGCGTACAAAATCGTACCCAAGCGGTATTGGCGATTAATGCCCTAAATATTGAAGACAAAAGACTTTAACTATTTAAGTGTATATGTAAAAAACAGGGGAAAATCCCCTGTTTTTTTATGGCCAAAAATTTAAGCCAGACAGTCTTGCTTGGTGGTAATGTTGTCACAGTACAGCGGATTGAGCGCACAGTGCAGTTCATCGATTTGATCTTGAGTCACATAACCTTTTTGTTTGAGGTACTCGGCCACGCGATCATCGCGCAGGCTCAAAAAAGTGGCATCATATACCCCTAAATCGACAAACAAGGCCGCCGTTTCGAGGCTGTTGAATCGATCCAGAAAGATATCGTCGCCATACATTAAAAAGATATGATCATCTTCGGCACGCATGTCGACATTCAAGCGCTGGGCCAGCTTTTTAGGTGCTGTCTTGATAAAAAGTAGATCCGATAGTTCATCAAACTGCGACATATCCAGTGCTTCATGACCGTGTTTGACTCGTCCAAGCCATGCTTTAAACACCAAGACCGCACCGCCACGAAGTAACATGCTCCACATTTGATGGCGGATTTTTTCATCTAGCATGTTGCCTTCTAATTCAAGCTGTTGCAGCAGATCTTCTTCTTTTTGGGCAAGTTTTTCAAATAATCCGAGCCCTTGTGGGCGATACATGGCCGGTTCAAACACGTCGAGCTGTAACTCATCAAACACTTGCAAGGCCAGTGGCACAACACTGCGGTATATGGTATCGAGGGCCTGTTTGTGTTCTGCTTTGAGTTTACTGTGTGGAAACAAAACGTCCCAATCGATATCGGGTAACAGGGCATTGGCACTGTATTCACGATAAAATTGCTGTGAACTGTGTAGATCGAATGAAGCTGCATCATCTGAGGTAATCATGACGAATGTCCTTTCTTATATCTGCAAGAGATCAACCGATCGGGTTGATGTGGGCTGCTTTTCACTGTTATGAGTTTTTTGGAATGCAATAGATATTAGACTAAAGTTTTATAGTGGCTATTTTTATGATAAAAGTTATATTTTTCAAATCATTATTGAATTGTAACTAACTATGGCAGTGTTCATTTACAAAAAGGTCAGACTTTGCCATAGTCACTCGTACTTTGCTGGATTTGATCAATCAATCGCCAAAAAAAAGCGCGCTATCTGAACACTTTTGCCAACCATTCGTCTATGTGGCATGGCTTCAGGTCATTTCTTGCAAAAAATGGCCTGAAGCGGGTAGGTAGAGCCAAGCGTTTTAGCGAGTTGGAGATGAAATTTTCAAGCCAGATAACCATGCCCGTAATCCGGCCGGTTTAAGTGGCTTTTTGAGTAACATCACATTGAGCTCTTTGAGTCGCTGTGGCAGCTCGGGATCGGAGTCTGCGGTAATCAGTGCAACCGGAACCTGATCTTGTCGATGCTGCAAAATAAAGTCGAGGCCGAGTTGCTGGTTGTTCAGATGCTGATCGATCAACCAGACCTGAATATTATGCTGTTGAATCAAGGCGTAGGCCTGTTCGGGTTCTGTGGCTTTAAAGACTTCATACCCCCATTTCGACAACAGCGTACTCATCCCCTCCAAAATGGTTTCGTCATTGTCTAAACATAAAATCCGGTAAGCTTTGGTTTTTAGGGGAATCGCCTGTGCTTGCGGTGCCATCACTTTAGGCGCATCTACGGTAGGTACCTCAATGATAAAGCATGAGCCTTGACCAATCTGGGAGTACACCTCGACCGGATGATCGAGCAAACTGGTCATACGCTGTACAATCGCCAGACCCAATCCTAGGCCTTGTTCACCCCAAGGCGAAGTATGGCCGCAGCGTTCAAACTCTTGAAACAGTTTGATGCGCTGTTCTTCTGCAATCCCTGGGCCTGTATCCCATACCCCTATACGGATATGCTGTGGTCGGGTGCTATGGCGTAACACGCCCACCACCACACGGCCCTTGGCGGTGTAGCGTAAGGCATTACTGACAAAGTTTTGAATAATCCGACGAATCCACTGTGGATCGGTGTCGATCCAGAATTTGGCATCGTGGACATTCAGGCGAATATTACGCTGCGCTGCAATCGACTTAAATTGCAGTTCGAGATCGCTCAATAAATCATGCAGTGGGTAAGACTGTCGTTTGGGCTGTAATGAGCCGCCTTCAAGACGTGCAATATCGAGCAATGCCGACAACATGCTTTCGGCACCATGTAGCGCTCGATCAAGCTGTTGGAGCGTTTTACGATCGTCCTCACGAGACACACTTTGCTCCAATGCAGTACTAAACAAACGCGCCGCATGCATGGGCTGAAGCAGATCATGACTGGCTGCAGCAATAAAGCGGCTTTTCGACATATTGGCCTTATCGGCCTGTTCACGTGCGAGCTGTTGTTCGGCCAAAGCGGTTTCAAGCTGTTGGGTACGATCACTGACCCGTGCTTCCAAAATCGCTTCATTTTCACGAAACGCCGTGATGTCGGCAAAGGTGGTAACAAAGCCACCGCCTTCGATAGGATTACCGCGCATTTGAATGACACGGCCATCTTTACGAATCCGTTCAAATTCATGTGCGCTGCCCACTTTCATCCAGTGAATTCGCTTACGTACATGTTCTTCAATTGAGCCTGGTCCGCATTCACCGCGTTCGGCGTTATAACGAATCAGATCGGCAATTGGACAGCCGACGTACACCAGATCTTTCGGGTAATCAAACAGCTTTAAATATTGATTGTTCCATGCCACCAGACACATGTTTTCATCGACCACGCTCACGCCTTGGGTCATATGATCGATCATGGTCATGAGCAAATTCTGGTTAAAGCGCTGCCACTGCGAGGCTTGGTCCAAAATATTGGCCACCTGACCCAAGGCCAGTCCATTATTGACCATGGCGGTGGTGAGTAATGTCCGTGCAGATGCCGCCCCAATCGTGCCCGCCAAATACTGCTCGGTGAAGCGCCACCACATGCCGTTGGCGACGCTGTTGGGATTAAGCAGTACATCATTTTGCTCACAAAACTGTTTGAAGGCCTGTTGTGTCGGCCCTTCACCGGTAATGCGTTTGGCTAGCGTAATCAAATCACCCACTTTAAGCCGAGCCGCATCGTGATGCAGATAGCTCATATCTGTTGAGGTGTGATGCGATGGTAAAGGCTTGGTTTCGTAGTAAAAGAAACTTTCCGCCTGAATCTGCTCTGCCACACTGGGGCGATAAATCTTGGAAATCCAGACATACAAAATGGTGTTGAGGCCCAATGACCAGATCACCCCGTGAGTCAGTGGCGCAAAAGATTCGAAGCCAAGCAAAGCCTCAGGGCGCAAGAGGTTTAAGTGAAAAGGACCAAATACCAACACCTGATGCGCGAAGGCTTGATAGGCGTCTGGAAGGCTTCTTAAAATTGTCGGGAACAGCAGAGTATAGGTCCACATAAAAAAACCGACAATGAGTCCGGCATATACGCCTTGACGGCTTCCACCGCGCCAATACAAACCTCCAATAAGTGAGGGCGCAAATTGTGCTACTGCACTAAAGGCCAGTAAACCAAAGACTGAAAGCTGATCGATATCATTAAAAAAGTGGAAAAATAAAAAACCGAGTAGCATCACAGCCAAAATACAAATACGTCGGGTGAGCTTTAAAAATTGTGGTAAGCGTTTATCATGTCTGGATAATAAATTTAGGCGCCAGAGCGCCGGCATGATCAGATCGTTACTGAGCATGATCGACAAAGCCACTGACGATACCAGAAGCATGCCGGTTGATGCCGAAAAACCTCCCAAAAATGCCAGTAAGCTGAGCCAATCTTGATTAAAACTTAATGGCAGTGACAGTACTGCCACATCTGGAATAGTTAAAAAATTAGGTGATGCATGCAGTGCCCAACTGGCAATCGGAATAATTGCCACGGTGGTTAAAATTAAATACACCGCAAACCAGCGGCGCGCACCGCGAATATGTTTTTCGTCACGTAACTCGACCACCGCCACATGAAACTGCCGCGGTAAACAAATAATGGCCAGTCCGGCAAGTAGCGTTTGAATCCAGAAGGTTTCCGGTACACCAAACATCTGTACATTGTGAAAGGTTTTGGCGACATCTTCACTGACTTGTCGCATATTGGCGGGTGATTCAATCAGAAAAAAAACCGCCACGCACAGCAGGGCAAACAGTTTGACAAATGACTCAAAGGCGACTGCCAGCATGAGACCGCCATGTTGTTCGGTATTGGCAATTTGCCGTGTACCAAACATCATGGCCAGCAAAGCCAATATGCCGGTCAGGAGCAATACGCTATTGGTGGCCGTAGTCAAATGATCGGTGGCCTGATCTAAAATCACCGCAGTACTCAATGCCACGGCACGCAATTGCAACGCCAAGTACGGAATAATCGCAATCACCGCCAAAATGGTCACCAGTGAAGCCAAGGTCCCGCTTTTACCGTAACGTGCGGCAATAAAGTCGGCAATCGATGAGACAGCATGGTGCTGGCGAACACGGCCTAGGCGTCGCCAAATATCGTAGCCAAACCAGATAAAAATCAGGGGACCCAGATAAATGGGCAGGAAAATAATACCGTCTCGCACAGCGGCACCCGTGGCGCCGTAAAAGGTCCAAGATGAACAATATACGCCCAGTGTCAGGCTAAACAGCAGCATTCGTCCGCGAGGCCCTAAACGGCTGGCATGCCGCTCACCAAAAAAAGCGCAGAGAAATAAGACTAAAATATAGAGGGCGAGTCCGCCGATAATAAGCCAGCTGTTCATGCGATCGAATCTATGAAAACACAGGCCTATCATACCTTAAGCCACTTTAAAGCCCTGCATGTTGATTAAAATTTAGCGACCAAAGTCTAAGTTACGAACCTCATACAACATTGCTAACGTTATAGCGTGAAGAAAAAGGATTACAAAAAGCGTCCGACGATGGCCGCGGTAAAAGGAGCAGATTATGGATGACGTTCAGGTAGAAAGAATTCTACAGAATCCAAAATTTAAAAAAATGGTCAGCAAAAAAGCCACACTCAGTTGGACTCTTACCATCATTATGCTGGTGGTCTATGTGGGCTTTATGCTGTTGGTTGGATACAACAAAGAGTTTCTAATGAGCTCTTTTAGTGGCGGTGTCACCACCTGGGGTATCCCGCTTGGTCTTGGCATTATTGTTCTGTCATTTGTTTTGTGCGGTGTGTATTCGTATATCGCCAACAACAGCCTTGACCATCTCAATGAAGCTGCATTGAGAGAAGTTGAGAACATCACTCATGAGAAAGGACTGCACTAAGATGAAATGGACTTCATTTAAAGCGCCAGCACTGATGGCAATCAGCTTGCTGATGTCAACCCTCGCAGTTGCGGGGCCTGATTTGGGCGAAGCGCAGCAACAGGCCACCAACTGGCACGCAATTATCATGTTTGTGATGTTTGTCGGTGCAACCTTGTTCATTACCAAATGGGCAGCCAAACAAACCACCAGCACCAAAGATTTCTATACGGCAGGTGGCGGAATCTCAGGTTTTCAAAACGGTTTGGCGATTGCCGGTGACTACATGTCTGCGGCATCGTTCTTGGGAATTTCCGCTTTAGTCTTTAGCTCAGGCTTCGATGGCTTACTTTATTCACTGGGTTTCATGGTGGGCTGGCCAATCGTATTGTTCTTGATCGCAGAGCGTTTGCGTAATTTGGGTAAATACAATTTATCTGATGTGGTGTCATTTCGTTTAGAAGAAAAACCAGTACGTACCTTGGCAGCTTTTAGCTCGCTTGTGGTAGTGGCGTTTTATCTGATTGCGCAAATGGTGGGTGCAGGACAGCTCATTAAACTACTTTTCGGTTTGAACTATAACATTGCGGTTGTAATTGTGGGTTTACTCATGATGGCCTACGTGATGTTTGGCGGCATGTTGGCGACCACATGGGTACAAATCATCAAAGCGGTACTGTTGCTGTCTGGTGCAACCTTCATGGCGTTTATGGTGATGAAAGCGGTTGGATTTAGCTTCAGTAACATGTTTACCCAAGCCATCGATGTTTATGCCAATGTGCGTAGTATCAGCATGGAAGAGGCAGCAAAAATTATGGGACCAGGGAAACTGGCCGCCAACCCAATTGATGCGATTTCTCTTGGCTTAGCGCTCATGTTTGGTACAGCGGGTCTGCCACATATTTTGATGCGATTCTTTACGGTAAAAGATGCTAAAGAAGCGCGTAAATCTGTAGTGGTGGCGACTGGCTTTATTGGCTACTTCTACTTGCTGACGTTTATTATTGGTTTCGGTGCGATTCTGTTTGTTTCGAACAATCCGCAATTCCTTGATGTTGCCAAAGCAGCAGTAACAGGTAAGCTTGAATTGGTCGGCGGAAACAACATGGCAGCGGTTCACTTGAGTGATGCACTCGGTGGCGATCTGTTCATGGGCTTTATCTCTGCTGTTGCCTTTGCAACCATTTTGGCTGTAGTGGCAGGTTTGACCTTGTCGGGTGCATCTGCAATTTCACATGACTTGTATGCCAACGTATTCAAAAAAGGTCAAACCACACCAGAATCTGAATTGCGTATGTCAAAAATCGCAACATTGGGCTTGGCAATCTTCGCTATGATTCTGGGTATCTTGTTTGAAAAACAAAACGTTGCTTTCATGGTTGGCTTGGCCTTCTCTGTGGCGTGCTGTGCGAACTTCCCGGTGCTTGTATTGTCAATGTTCTGGAAAGGTTTAACCACACGTGGCGCCGTGATTGGTGGCGTGGTTGGCCTGACGACGGCGGTGGTCCTGATTATTCTGTCTAAAGCCGTGTGGGTAGACACACTTAAAATCTCAGATACACCGATTAATCCGTTTAATGGCCCAGCAATTTTTGCAATGCCGTTGTCGTTCATTTGCTGCTGGTTGTTCTCGGTGACTGATAATTCGGCCCGTGCCAAAGCAGAACGTAAAGCATTTGATGCGCAGTATGTGCGTTCAATGACTGGTATTGGAATTTCGGGTGCTTCAGATCACTAAGGTGCGTCTGTCAGACACATAAAAAAAGCGCCGTTGGCGCTTTTTTTATTGCTTGGTGTATACATCGCCGTTGAGCTGCATGTGCCATTTTTGATTCATCTGATACGGCGCGCGATCAATTTTGAACACCTGACTAAATTCGCCTTGACCGATCTGAAACTGCTGTGCATTAAAGTCGCTGATACTGGCTTTTAAGTCTGACTTGGCAGCATATTTCAAATCGTGATCTGGCGTTTTTTGTTCCTGAGTCACGTTCTGCCGATAATCCACTTGCCCGGTTTTTTCAATCACCAAACTACTGTGACTGCTTTTCCACTGACCAATATATTCTGGATGCTGCTCCAGCATCGGATTGGTTTTGCTGCATCCGATAAACAGCAGCGAGGCCATGCAGCAGCCCATGAGTGTTGTTTTGATATGCATATAAAGCCCTCTTCGCTTCATTGATACTTTTGAGTATGCACCGATTATTTCGGGTCAAATAGTGCAGTTTGATAATGTTATGTCATAAAACGTGATCTATTTCCGCTTTCATCTATAAAATCACTTGACGACTTGCTCAAGCACACGACAAGATTCAGACATTCGCTCAGATGAAAACAACAAGAACGGGACGCCTCTTTTTATGTCGATTGCTCAAGATTTCAAACAACATTTCCGTTTACTGCCTTCGGCTTGGCTACTGGTGGTGCAACTGTTCATTTTGATTTTGTCTTTTTTTACTTATGATCATGGTGCCTATCGTGTACTGACTTGGATTTTGGGGGTACTGGCACTTTTATTGATTGGTCGAGTCATCCGTGAAACTAGTGTATTTACTCTCACGGGCTTATTTTTTGTGTTGGGCGCACTCTTTTTTTCAGTCTTGATTTTACTGGGCTTTAATCAGGTTTCAATTCAGATCCTGACGCATGGATTCGAGGCATGTGCTTATTTCTATGCCGCCTATGGCTTATTGCGCTATATGTTTGCAGACCGATATCTGACCAAAGATGAGCTATTTGCAGCAGGGGCAGTGTTTACACTGATTGCATGGGGGTTTGCCTTTTTGTACAACATTTGCCAGTTGTTGGTGCCGATGAGTTTTAGTAAACCCGATCATCAGGGCTTACAAAGCTGGTTAGACCTATTATTTTTGAGTTTTAGTTTGCAATCGGCTACCGGGCTTTCCGATATTTTTCCGATCAGCCCTGCGGCACGGGTAATTTCAATTCTTCAAATGTTTATGGGCGTGATGTTTTTGGCCGTGGTGGTGTCACGTCTGGTGGCATTGCAATATATTTCGCATTTGCCAGAAAAAAATCATCACGACGATACATAGCCTGTTACAGCTCTGTAACTTCTTTATTTTTCAGCAGGCTATACAATAATAACGCGCTTAATGCGCCTTTTTGCTTTTCACGACAGTGAATTTTTCTGACACATCGTTGTCGTTGGTTTTTATCAAAAAAATATGGGGGATGTATGCCTTCCAAAACCTCATCTAGGTTTTCAAATATTAATCCAAATGTATTTGTCAGTACGATCATCATTATTGCGATCTTTCTGGCGATTGTCTTATTAATGCCAGATTCATTTGAGTTTCTGACCCAGCAGCTCAAAAACTGGATCACAGAATCCTTTAGTTGGTTCTATGTGTTGTCCGTGGCTTTGTTTCTGATCATCTTGGCGTTTATTGCCTGCTCATCGAGCGGTAAGATCAAACTCGGGCCCGATCATAGTCAACCCGACTACAGTAATCGGTCATGGTTTGCCATGCTGTTTACAGCGGGGATGGGGATTGGCCTGATGTTTTTCGGTATTGCCGAGCCGATCATGCATTATGTGAGCCCGCCTTCGGGACAGCCTGAAACGGTACTGGCAGCACAGCAGGCCATGCGGGTGACCTTTTTCCACTGGGGGCTACATGCATGGGGTATTTATGCCATCGTCGCTCTTTCGCTGGCTTACTTTGCCTATCGGCATGATTTACCCTTAAAAATACGCTCGTCTTTATATCCGCTGATTGGTAAAAAAATTCATGGCCCCATTGGTGATGCCGTAGATACCTTTGCCACAATCGGAACGATTTTTGGTGTGGCGACCACATTGGGCTTTGGTGTCACTCAAATTGGTTCAGGTTTAAATTATTTATTTGGCTTTGAATCAACAGCTTGGTCCAAAGTTATTTTGATTATTGTGGTCAGTGCCATGGCGGGTCTTTCTGTCGGATTTGGTCTCGATAAGGGCATCAAGCGTCTGGCCGAGCTGAATCTGATACTGGCTCTGGTTTTACTGGCATTTGTATTCTTTGCCAGCCAAAGTATTTATCTATTACAAACCACGGTTCAAAACACCGGACAATACATCTCTAATTTATTTGAAATGACCTTCAATTTGTATGCCTATCAACCCAATGGCTGGATTGGTGGTTGGACCATCATGTACTGGGCATGGTGGATTTCATGGTCACCATTTGTCGGCATGTTTATTGCGCGGGTGTCTCGTGGACGAACCATTCGCGAATTTATTGTCGGCGTCATGCTGATTCCAACAGGTTTTACCCTGATTTGGATGGGCTTTATGGGCAACGCAGGACTCTACAGTATTTTGCATGAAGGCAATCAGATGCTGTTGGCGGCGGTGCAACGTGATTCATCCGTGGCTTTATTTGAGTTTCTAAATTCATTGCCATTTGCTGGACCGATGAGCTTATTGGCCACAGTGTTGATCATTTTATTTTTTGTGACCTCTGCCGATTCTGGGGCTTTGGTGGTGGATTATCTTACCGCCAAGACGGATGATTCACCGATGTGGCAACGTCTTTTCTGGATTGTGGTAATGGCGGGGCTGTCGATTGTGCTGCTACTCGCTGGCGGACTCAATGCCTTACAGTCTGCGATTATCATGAGCGCCTTACCATTTACGGTCATCATGCTGTTTATTTGCTGGGGACTGATCAAGGCATTACGGATTGACTCCACCAAAATGCAGGCGATTCAGGAAGCAAGAACCACACCGCGGGCCATTCAGAATCCACGAAGCTGGCAGCAACGTCTTGGGCTGATCATGCATTATCCACACGCTAAAGCAGACGTGGATGCATTTATTCAAGGCCGCGTAAAAGATGCTTTTCATAACTTACAGCGCGAATTTAAGCGCCGTCAGTTAATGGTACAGATTCATGAAACCGACGAAGGCTTGATGCTCAAAGTGGATCATCACAATGAAATTAATTTTATCTATCATGTGGTTTCACGTGAAACAGTTCCACCAAGTTTCATGCTGCAATCCGAGCAGGAAAGTACCGATAAATATTTTCAGGCTGAAGTGTTTTTACGTGAGGGCGGGCAAAACTATGATGTGATGGACTGGACCGAAGAAGATTTGATTCAGGATATTATCGATCAGTATGAACGCCACCTGTATTTCTTAAATGTGATGCGAAGCCAAACCATCAACTGATTGAAGCAATAAAAAAAAGGACTCAAATGAGTCCTTTTTTTATGCGTAGTTCAGTTTCGATTAGAAACGAGCTTTTGCATTTAAACCGATTGTTTGCGTATCGAATGCAGAACCTTTAGCATCTGCTTTGATGTACGATGCGCCAACAGAGATTGCTGGAGTAACGAAGTAGTTTACGTTACCACCCCACGCTTGACGGAATTCACCAAGGTCTTGACCTTTGATGTTTGCTTCGCCATCGTTACCGATGAAGGTTGCACCAACGCTCAACTTAGGTGTGAGGTAAAGGTCAGTTTTTAAACCGTATTGGTTTTCTTGACCAAATGCACCAGCAGCTTCAAAGCCGATTGCCATGTTGGTACCATCGATTGGACCAACATATTTTGCACGAGCTGTTACTGCGTCTTGATCGTTTTGGATCGCAGCAGTTTGGTTCACAGCAGAATAAATACCGTTGTTTACGATACCAAAGTTATCTAATGCAAACTGGTTTGCAACGCTGGTGTAACCTACGCTCATCAAGAAATTAGGAAGCAACATTGCACCCACTTCTAATGCATAACGGTCACCGTTGTCATCACGAGAAATCGCATTTTTACCATCAACGTCAGTATGGTTATAAGTTGCGCTTGCGTATACTGGTAGGTATGGCGTAGGGATGTATGTTTCGCCCTTCACGCCGTAAGTACCTACATGGTAGTTAAGACCGTTGTTTTGGTCATATTGCTGGTAGCTATAACCAAGCGATACGCTAGATGCTTGGTTCAAGAACGCGGCTTCGGCTAAAGGCCCTTTAGACGCATCAACATCTTTCAAATAGAAAGTACCAGCAACGTCACCAGTGAAGTTTTTGTCGTTTGCAGTCGTATCTACATATTCAGATTGACCTTGAACTTCAACTTGATACGCTTGAGCGCCGGTCATGGCGAGTAATAAAGCAGTGGCTAAACCGAGTTTTTTCATAAGAGTTTCCAGCATTAACAAGAGATTAAGCTGTGGTCATTCTATTGTAACAATTTATTTAGTCAATGTGTCTTCAGCCCGGCATCTGTTGCTCAAAAAAACACTTAAAAATATTGCACAAAAAAAATACAGTTAAATTGAGTCGTGTCAACCTGAAAAATAGTCTGTATAACAATCGACTAGATGGAAAATGAAACAATAAATATTACATTTTGGTTAAATATACATCGTTTTTTCGATTGTAAAAATAGATGGTTATTATTTAAATTATCGGTAAAAACTTATTTTAAAACTGATTTTAATGTGACTTGTGTCACAGATTTTTACCAAAGTGAAGCTTATTTAAAGTTAAATCTTAATTTTACCTATTTTTACATTGTTACATATTGGTAACTGAATATGAATATCTGACTGAAATTAAATAGATTTTAATGTGATTTAAATCTCAATATATTTTAAATATGTTGATTGTTTATCATTATGGTGGTAGTTTGATTGGGTAGTACTTGTTTTTGCTGATAATACACGTCGAATGCAATGGATGATCCCTCTATCGTTCTGTAACGCTGTCGATTGTATTATTCAACTCACCCGGTTTTCCCTAAAACTGGGTATTTTTTTGCTTTTGAATGTGTCAATTGTGTGGAACGTGACAATTATTCAGACAAAAAAAAGCCTAGTGCTCAAGAGGGGTCACTAGGCGAAAAGGATGTTATTTGATTGGGAGAACATCCTTAGAGGAAGCTAAAAACATCATGATTTAATCCTTAAGTGTATGATGCGGAATTTTTCATCATTTGCAAAATTGTTTATTTTTATAATTATGATTGAGAAACACGATGATTTCAGAGCTTCAGTGCTCGTATCGTTTCACTATGACAAGTTCTTGACAAATTTTAAGCAACTTCAGTTAAACTATGGTGACATAATCAGCAAAAAATAAATGTAGTGAAGTCAAAAAAAATAGATCCTCAGCGTCAAATTGTTTTTACTTCCACTAAAGCCAATTCATCAATACGTCATCGTTTATTCTTTTTTGTTTTCATTTTAATACTTTGTTTTTTAGTAATTGCAATTCCACTTATTTTGAGCAGCTATAAGCAATACCAGCAAAGTAATGATGCTTTAATTGAAATTAAATTATTAAAAGCACTTTCTGAGGGTGCCAATCATATTTCTAAAGAACGTGCGTTTGCCAATAAACTGATGTCTAGTCCGCCAGAGCAAATCGATCAGCGACGTGCACAATTACTTGATTATCGTACTCAGGTCAATCAATCTTTGAACACGACAATTCAATTGCTGCGCTCAAACGATAATAAAGAAATTGCAGATTATTTAATCACGAAAGCACAACCAAATTTAAATTTAGCTCGTCTGTCCGTCGATCGTTATGCACAGACCCAGCCCGAACAAAAAAGTTTTCAACAATATGATCGTGCTGTAAAACAAATGTTTAATGCGTGGGATTATTATCGTGAAGCCTTGAAAATGAAGATCATCAATTCCGATCAACAAAATGACGAATTGTTTCGAAATATGATTTTAATTTTATTGGTTTCAGATCTTCGTGATCAGTCTGGGCGAGTGGCCTCAAATATCATTGCCTCGATTAGTTATCAACAACAAATTCCTGAAGAAAACCGTGCAAGATCATTGCAAACCCAGTATCAGGCGCTATACCTATGGAAAATGATCGATACATTGCAGACACAATATCCGCGTACTGCGGAATATAATTATTTATACCATCAAGTGAAAATCCAATTTCTCGATCAAGGAATCGGATTGGTATCGGGCCTGATTCAAGAAAGTGACCGCAAACAACCGTATTCACTCACGGCAACGCAACTGACCGAACATCTTGTGAAAAAATTTAGTGCGATTATTGAATTACAAAGCTATTTGGTTAAAGAAACACTCGATGAGGCGATTAGACAGCAGGCAGAAGCAAAACAAAAATTTATTACCACTGTGATATTGTCTTTGTTGTCTCTACTGGTGTCTGTGCTAACGCTACACTATATTGAGCGTTATATTTTATCGCCATTAATTCAAGCCCGCGAAGAAGTTTTACACTTGTTCGATCCACAGACGCCGCTGCGCCAAAAACCAAAAAGTAAACGCGTACATGGTGAATTTGTCGAGCTCTTTGACGCAATTGCGAGGCTGAGAGACGTTTTAGTGGAAAAAGATAAACTCGAGCTCAAGCTTCGCAAAATTGCCCATACCGATACCTTAAGTGGTGTAGCAAACCGTAAGGCCCTTAATGCCTATTTGGGAGCTAGAACGGCACCGTGGTCAGATTTATGCTTGATAATACTGGACATCGATTTTTTTAAAGAAATCAATGATCAACACGGACACATTGCAGGTGATCATGTGATTCAAGCGGTGGCTCGGCAACTCATGGCTCACGAATCAGAATTTGATCTGGTGGTGCGATATGGTGGAGATGAATTCTTACTTTTGATTGAGCGAATCGCACGAAATGATGCGCTTGATGTCGCAGAAATGATCCGTGCCCAAATTGAGGTTATTTCGATTGAATTACAGATTGATGTATCGGTGAGTATGGGAGTAGCGGTAGGAGCAGAAAACTGGCTGACGTTATTTCAAAAAGCCGATACCGCCTTACTCCAGTCGAAAGCCAAAGGAAAGAATCGGGTGGAAGCAGCGCTTTCATAATGATTATTTAACTATAAAAAAGGATGAATAAGTCGACCTTATTCACCCTTTATAGAAACGAAATGGTGGCTTAACTTAACTCAACATCGGCTTTAAGAAACGCCCCGTATGCGAAATCTCCACTTCGGCCACTTGTTCTGGTGTACCTTCGGCAATAATCTGACCGCCACCCGCACCACCTTCTGGCCCAAGATCAATCACCCAGTCTGCGGTTTTAATCACATCCAGATTATGCTCAATCACCACAATGGTATTTCCTTTGTTGCGAAGCTCATGCAAGATGTCGAGCAGCTTGGCAATATCATGAAAATGTAGGCCAGTCGTCGGTTCATCTAGCACATACAGGGTTTTGCCCGTATCGCGTTTGGCCAGCTCACGTGCCAGTTTCACACGCTGCGCTTCACCACCAGAGAGTGTGGTGGCTGCTTGGCCTAAACGGATATAGCCCAGCCCCACTTGGGTGAGGGTTTCCAAACGACGGTGAATCACCGGAATGGCACTAAAGAATTCGGCACCATCTTCTACCGTCATCTCCAGTACGTCAGAAATGTTTTTACCTTTATAGGTCACTTCCAGTGTTTCACGGTTATAACGTTTGCCATGACAGGCATCGCACGGTACATACATATCGGGTAAAAAGTGCATTGCCACTTTGATCATGCCGTCACCTTCACAGACCTCACAGCGACCGCCTTTAACATTAAATGAAAAGCGACCAGCCGCGTAGCCACGTGCCTTGGCTTCTGGCGTCTGTGCAAATAACTCACGAATAGGGGTGAACAGTCCGGTATAGGTGGCCGGGTTTGAACGTGGTGTACGGCCAATCGGACTCTGATCGATATCCACCACCTTGTCCAAATGCTGTAAGCCATTAATCGAATCAAATTTTTCTGCGGTAAGCGTGGTGGCCCCATTTAACTGAGTGGCAGCCAATGGCAGCAAGGTCCGGTTAATGAGGGTCGACTTGCCCGAACCCGATACACCCGTCACACAGGTCATGATGCCTAGTGGAATTGTTAAATCCACATTTTTAAGGTTATGTCCGGCTGCACCGCACAGTTTAATGGTCTGATCTGGTGTAGGTGAACTCAAACGCTGCGCTGGCACGGCGATTTTAAGCGCGCCTGAGAGGTATTGCCCGGTGAGAGAGTCCTGATGCTTTTTCAGTTCATCGGCTGTCCCTTCGGCAATAATTTCACCGCCATGCACCCCAGCACCCGGCCCGATATCAATAATATGATCGGCCGCACGGATTGCGTCTTCGTCGTGCTCGACCACCAGCACGGTATTGCCCAAATCACGTAAACGAATCAGGGTTTGTAGCAGACGGTCATTGTCACGCTGATGCAAACCAATCGAAGGTTCATCCAGCACATACATGACACCCATCAGGCCAGCACCAATTTGTGAGGCCAGTCGAATACGCTGTGCTTCACCGCCCGACAAGGTTTCGGCTGAACGAGCCAAACTTAAATAGTTCAAACCGACACTCACCAGAAAGTGCAGACGTTCACGAATTTCTTTAAAAATTTTATCGGCAATTTCGCCTTTAGCACCCTCAAGATTCAAATCTTGATAATACTGTTCGGCATCACCAATCGACATCTGGGTAATGTGTGCAATGGTTTTATCTTTCACTTTCACATTTCTGGAAATTTCATTCAGACGAGATCCACCACAGGCATCACATGCAGCATTTGACAAATACTGTGCCAGATCGTCACGCACATAATTACTTTCGGTTTCACGGTAACGGCGTTCGAGATGCGTTAAAATGCCTTCAAATGGCATGACGCGGTTATGTCGACGGCCACGTTCATCGATATAACTTAAATCGATTTTTTCTTTACCGGTACCGTATAAGAATTTCTTTTGTACCTCTTTTTCAAGCGTATTCCACGGTGTATCGAGCGAGTACTCAAAATGCTCCGCCACTTTTTGCAGCATCGAATAATAATACGGGCGCTGACGATCCCAACCGCGTACCGCACCTTGACTCAGTGACAAGCTCGGATCTGGAATCAGCTTTTCTGCACTAAAATGGCTGCGCGTGCCCAAGCCATCGCAGACCGGACAAGCACCAAACGGATTATTAAAAGAAAACATCCGTGGTTCTAGCTCTGCCACAGCACGATCACATTCCGGACAGGAGTGTTTGGCCGAAAATACACGATCGGGCTGTTCGGCGTTCATCCACGATAAAATAGCCAAGTCGCCACCGAGGCGTAGTGCAGTTTCAAACGATTCTGCAATCCGGTTGCCCAAGTCATCGCGTACTTTGAAACGATCCACGACCACTTCAATGGTGTGTTTCTTCTTTTTGTCTAATTCAGGTGCCGCATCGATATCGACAATTTCACCATCGACACGAGCCCGCACAAAGCCTTGACCTTGTAGTTGTTCAAAGAGCTGTGAATATTCACCTTTACGCTCACGTACCACAGGTGCCAGCAGCATCAGTGCTGTACCTTCTTCTAAGGCTTTGACTGCATCGACCATTTCGGAAACGGTTTGTGCCACCATCGGCAAATCGTGTTCTGGACAATAGGGCGTTCCGACGCGTGCATAGAGCAAACGTAAATAGTCATAAATTTCGGTAATGGTTCCCACAGTCGAACGCGGGTTATGGCTTGTCGATTTTTGCTCAATGGCAATTGCAGGACTGAGGCCTTCAATTGCATCGACATCAGGTTTTTCCATTTGCGATAAAAACTGACGCGCATAAGCCGATAACGATTCCACATAACGGCGTTGGCCTTCGGCATAAAGCGTATCAAATGCAAGAGATGACTTGCCAGAGCCTGAGAGTCCCGTAATCACCACAAATTTATCACGTGGGATATCGAGAGACACATTTTTTAGGTTATGGGTACGTGCACCTCGAATACGGATATGGCTTTGGCTCATAAATCGATCCTAAAATGAATTTTTAAAAGAGGTATATGATAGCGCATGAAAAATGTTCAAGCCCAAACTTTTCATTTTTGTGCGACATTTTGTGTCGGAGTGTCTGATTGGCAGGAGAAACCATCATACTGAGATCCGTCATGGCACGGCGCACCGTACCATGAGGCAAACTTAGATTATTTAATTAGCGGCGATATGCAGTTGCACCGAAACGACCTGCAAAAATCGTAACCAGCATTCCAATAAACAATCCAATGAACGACCACAACGCAGTTTTGGCAGCCGCTTTGGCAGCAGCAGCGGCCTGCTCACGGACTTGCTCTTTCAACTGTTCGTATTTTTTCTCTGAATTATTGATGTTGACGGTCAAATCGTTAAAGAAGGTTTGAACTTTAACCGTCGCTTGAGTACGTGCCTGCATAAAGTTTTCTGCGGCTTGATCAGCTTCAGCAGCGGTAAATGATGGATTGTTGGCCATAATGGCTTTTTTCACATCGTCTTTACTGATGGCAGCATTGATGGTTTGTACGCGTTGCTCGATAGTGGTTAACAGATTTTTAGTGATTTCTTTGTACTGACTCGGATTCAGCGCCACTTGTTTCACGGCTTCTTCCGTCTGTTTTTTCGCCCAGTCAACTTGTGAACTTAAGTAATTCGGTTGCAGCTCCGGCACCTTACTTTTTTCAAGCGCTTGAGCAATTTTAGAATCAGTGCCATCGGTCAGGTCAGAGATAGAGGGAATGACGTTGTCTAAAATATTGTTTTCTTTAATCAGTTCTACAGAGCTTTTGCCAATACCAGAGGCGAGTGTTCCGGTCACACTGGCAATTGAGCCGACTGTATTGGCTGTTGTTTTAACTGCACTGTTTAAAGTCATGATACTTAAGATCAGACCAATGAGCAGTGACAATGCCCAGACCAAAAATCCATGCATGCCACCATCTAAACCTGCGAACTTACCCGCCAGATAAGCACCAATGCCAAGGCTGACCAGTAACGAGATGAGCGTCCAAATGGTCACCACTGTGCCAGAGCCATTGGAAATGTCATCATGAGACATCGGGTCGAGTAAAGAAAATCCAAGCGCAGCGCCGAGTAATGAAAGCAAAAAGGAGATTGCAAGTACAGCGAGTACACCTGCAAAGATACTGGCCCAAGAAATTGTTTTAACAAATGTGCGATTGATAGTGTTATCCATTATTGTGTCCTTATTGAGTAAATAGTTGTTGGATTTCTCACGTGTTTTTGGAGCAAACACGTCAATAAGCTGTATTTATATTAATCACTCAAATCGTGTTTGACTGTTTAAAAAAAGAATTTTTTGTGATTTTTTACACAATTTGTAACGTATTCATGTAACTTTTTATGTCTGCGTCATCTGGTATTTATTTTCAGTCAGCTAGAGCTTTCATGAGTATAAAAACGGTCAGGTTCACAATTTATTCTGTTCAGCAATCATCTAATATGGCTATAGTGAGCGTTATCACATTGAATACAATAAACAAGAAGGAACACCATGCTTGCACTGATTTTGATTGCGCTGATTGCACTGCTGCATGTTTATATTCTGGTGGTCGAAATGTTTTTGTGGGATCGGCCTTATGGCTTAAAAGCCTTTGGAAATACGCCTGAAAAAGCCCGAATCACCAAAGTGATGGCACAAAATCAGGGCCTATATAATGGTTTTTTAGCAGCCGGTCTTTTTTGGGCATTGTGCGCGCCCGAAGCGTTATTTGTTCCACTGGCGAGCTTTTTTCTGGGTTGCGTATTGGTGGCTGGCCTCTATGGCGGCATGACCGCCAATAAAAAAATCTTTTTTATTCAGGCATTACCTGCATTTTTAGCACTGTTAAGTGTTTATTTACTATAGCGTGTAGCGATAGGCTTTATTTTGACGTCTAATCTGCATATGTTGTTTCAACTCAGCAAATAAAGTGACGTATTGGCATGCTTGGTTTGTTTTTTAAATGCACCCTAGGTGCAGCAGTTGTGCTGCTCATTTCCATTTTATCTAAAAGCAAAACCTTTTATATTGCGGGCTTGGTGCCGCTTTTTCCGACCTTTGCTTTGATTGCGCATATCATTGTATTTGGTCAGCAAGGTGCTGAGGCACTGCGTAAAACGGCGCTATTTGGTTTATGGTCACTGATTCCCTACGCAATCTATCTAGGGATGGTGTATTTTCTGGCTGAACGGGTCTCGATTGGGTGGTGCTTAAGTCTGGCGACACTGGCGTGGGTACTGGCTGCAGGTCTTCTGTTATTGGGCTGGAATACTTATTTTAATTAATATGAATTATCGTATATTTAATATATAGAGGAGATGACCGAAATGATTGTCAGAACATGGCATGGATGTGTACCACTACTACATGCTGAAGACTTTGCCTTACATTTGCAGCGTACAGGCGTAAAACATGCAAAGACGATTGCAGGAAATCAGGGTGCTTTTGTAAAACAGGTTATTCAGAATCAGTGGGCCCATTTTTTTCTGGCGACTTACTGGGATGATTTAAGCTCAATCAAGGCATTTGCAGGTGACGATTATCAGATTGCAGTCACGTATCCAGATGATGAGCAATACGAATTAATTTCAGATCCCTATGTTTTTCATCATGCAGTGAGTACACAAACCGAACTTTAATCTTGCCGTAACAGCAGATTCAATTTGTGACTCACTTTTGATAGATGATTTTAGTTGGATAAGCCTAACCACTGACGCTGATGGTAGGCGCTGTCCCAAAACAGCCATTCTAGCTTGGCACCCATGGTATAAGCCGCATGCATTTTTTCTAGCGTATCGGCGTCGCAGCGCGCTGCAACCTTATCGACGGTTGCAATCACATTACGCACGGCAGTGTGAAATTCTTCACCCGCATAGGTATCAATCCATGCCTGATACGGATTATTGGGCACCGACTGACTGACAATGGCACGGCCGACTTCGGCATAAATCCAGAAACAGGGCAGAAGCGCTGCCAATACCACAGGATAACTTTCAGACCACGCCGTCGCAGTCAAAAATGACGTGTAATGATGACAAGCCAAAGTTAGTGGTGTCGACTCAAAGGTTTCTTTACTCACATTAAATGCCGTCATAAAGTCATTGTGCAGACTACGCTCAACCACAATCGCGATTTTAGCAGCTTCAGAAAACTGCATTACGTCGTCTGCATCGTAAGCTTTGGCAGCTGCCACTGCCAAGGCACGACCATAGGCCAACAAATAATGCGCATCCTGAATCACATAATGACAAAATGCCTCAGGCGCCAATGTGCCAGTAGTCAGCTCCTGATTAAACGGTAAATTGAGGATCTGCTCATATAACGCGGTATTTTTTTGCCAAAGTAATTGAGTAAAGCTCATAAGTCGTCTGCTCTAAATCCGATTTTTTGCGTGCCAAGAACTATAACAAAAATCGATCGGCGTGAGCGTTGTAAACCACTTTATTAATTTAGACTTAATATTTTGCGTAAAAGTGATAAATGTCATCTGCTTTCAGCTAAAAAACGCGCATAATACATCCCGAAATTCTAATACTTGATCTTATTTTGATTTAGGGCATTCATGAAGCATTTTCGTTTTTCCATTTTCTTTACCGTCATCTGTCTGGCGTTATCGGCGTATTGGGGCTATACCCATGGTCCGGAAGCAGGCATTTCGACCATGTTTAAAGCACTCACCATTACCGCTATTCTGGCGGTGATGGAAGTGTCGCTGTCGTTTGATAATGCAGTCGTCAATGCGTCTGTTTTGCGTGGTTGGGATCATTTTTGGAAAATGCTTTTTCTCACTGTCGGCATCTTAATTGCCGTATTTGGCATGCGTTTGATTTTTCCGGTGGCCATCGTGGCGGTCACCGCCGACATGGGCATGATTGAAGTGGCCCAAATGGCACTGAATGATCCAAAAACCTATTCTGCACGCCTGATGGAACATCATGCTGAAATTGCAGCATTTGGTGGAACGTTCCTGCTCATGGTGTTTTTAAACTTCTTTTTCGACGACGGCAAAGACACTCACTGGTTCAAATGGATTGAAGCCAAGCTGGCCAATCTGGCCAATGTGCCGGCAATGTCGGTCTTTATTGCCTTGGTTGCGCTGCTGATCATGGCAACCTATGTGGCCGACGATAAACGCCTTGTGGTGACCATGGCGGGTATCTGGGGGCTGGTGGTGTATATCGGTGTTCAGGTGTTGAGTCACTTACTCGGCGGCGAGCCTGAAATTGATGAAAATGGCAATGCAGTATCGCATGATGCTTCTGGTGCATCTAAGGGTGTGATTAAAGCGGGTTTTGGTGGTTTCTTATATCTTGAAGTGCTCGATGCATCGTTCAGTTTCGACGGTGTGATTGGTGCTTTTGCCATTACCAGCGATGTGGTGATTATTATGCTCGGTCTGGCCATTGGTGCCATTTTTGTGCGCTCGATGACCGTTTATCTGGTCGAAAAGGGCACTCTCGATGCATACATTTACCTCGAGCACGGTGCGCATTATGCCATTGGTGCCTTGGCCTTTATCATGCTGGCAAGTGGGACTGGTGTACACGTACCTGAAGTGGTTACAGGGTTGATTGGGGTTGCGTTTATTGTATGGGCTGTCTTGGCTTCGATTCGATACAGCAAGCATCACGCGCAAACCGATTAAGCTGGCTTTCAGTTAGCTTGCGTAGTCTAAAAAGGGTGCTTCGGCACCCTTTTTTATCAGGTATCAGAATTTCGTCAATTTAGGCGAAGTTTAATCTTGAATCCTCTATAATTTGATTAAGTTTAGATAAGCGTGTCGATATGATGAATGCGTTGGAGCGTCGCTCAACCTTTGCATTAAGCAGTATTTTTGCCTTGCGTATGTTGGGTCTGTTCATGATTATTCCTGTATTTTCAATTGCAGGGCAGTCCTATCAATACGCAACGCCCGCCTTAATTGGTCTTGCAGTCGGTATTTATGGTTTGAGTCAGGCCATTTTGCAAATTCCGTTTAGCCTGATAGCCGACCGCTTTAGCCGTAAACCGCTCGTGGTGCTGGGTTTGTTGCTGTTTGCTTTGGGCGGCGCGGTCGCGGCCATGTCGGACACCATTTATGGCGTGATCATCGGGCGTGCCATTGCAGGCGCCGGGGCTGTATCGGCGGTCGTTATGGCCTTGCTGGCCGATGTAACACGTGAAGAGCAGCGTACCAAAGCCATGGCCGCAATGGGCATGAGTATTGGTTTATCTTTTGTGGTGGCGTTTAGCCTAGGGCCTTGGCTCACCAGTCTGGTAGGCATTTCCGGACTATTCTGGGTCACCACCCTGATGGGGCTGGTGGCAATTTCGATGCTGCTATTGGTGCCTAAAGTCACGCGTCATCATAAAAATTATCAGCAGGGTTATCTGGCTCAGCTTAAACAAGTTATCAAGATGGGCGATTTAAACCGCTTGCATGTGTCGGTATTTTCACTGCATTTGTTGCTTACCGCGATGTTTATTTATGTGCCTTCTCAACTGATTGAGTTTGCCGATATTCCACTTTCCAAACATGGCTTAGTGTATTTACCGCTGCTTGTAGTAAGTTTGTTTTTTGCTTTTCCAAGTATCATTGTGGCAGAAAAATATCGCAAAATGCGCGGCATCTTCCTGACCGCGATTGCCGGTATTATTGCAGGTTTGCTCATTCTGATTTTTGGTTATGAGTCGAAGTATGTACTCTTAACAGGCTTGGGTATTTTCTTTATTGCATTTAACGTGATGGAAGCGCTGTTACCGTCTTGGTTATCGAAATCTGCCCCGATTCAATCTAAAGCCACTGCTATGGGCATCAATGCCAGTAGCCAGTTTTTGGGTGCCTTTTTTGGTGGTACGCTGGGTGGACAATTGCTGATGCTGCACAACACTTCACTGGGTTGGAGTATCTTGGCCGCGATTGCTATACTGTGGTTGCTGGTGAGCTTCGGGTTGGCGCAGCCGCGCTATTTGTCGTCGATTGTATTGCCTTTACCTGAGGTAACTCACACAGCCGAGTGGACGTCTAAACTGCTGGCGATCCGCGGAATTGAAGAAGTCGTGGTAATGACCGAACAGCGTGTAGCGTATATAAAAGTGGATAAACGCGTCATCGATGATGCTGCGCGACAACATTTAACGCAGTTGTTGGGGTCAGAGGTAGCCATTTAATCATAACTCTTATAAAGTAAAAGACAGAAATAGATAGGAAGATTAAAGCTCATGCGTGGTGTGAATAAAGTAATTTTAGTTGGGACCTTGGGCCGTGACCCGGAAACCAAAACGTTTCCAAATGGCGGGTCATTGACTCAATTTTCGATTGCAACCAGCGAATCGTGGACAGATAAAAGTACGGGTGAGCGTAAAGAGCAAACCGAATGGCATCGTATTGTGTTGAATAACCGTTTAGGTGAAATTGCACAGCAATATCTGCGTAAAGGTTCAAAAGTGTACATTGAGGGTTCATTGCGTACCCGCCAGTGGACAGACCAAAACGGTCAAGAGCGCTATACCACCGAAATTCGTGGCGACCAGATGCAAATGCTTGATACACGTAGCCAAGGCGAGCAGCCTATGGGTGGTGGTCAGGACTACAATCAGCCACGCTTTAACAACAATGCACCGCAGCAAAACACCGGCTACAACAACCAAGGCGGTGGTTATAACAACAAAAATAACGCTGGTGCCAATCAAGGTGGCGGTTATGGCAACAATGCTGCGGGCAATCAAGGTGGTTATGCGCCTAAAGCTCCACAGCAACCTGCTCCAGCAGATCTAGACGACGACTTACCGTTTTAAAATACATGACTTAAAAACCTCACCTTGCGTGAGGTTTTTTTATCTCTAAATTTTTATATTTTTTAAAAATATGATGATCTGAGCTATATCGTACACACTATTTTTTACTTAAATTAAAGAAAATATCGAAGCGCGATAAGTAAAAATAATAAATCAAAACATCCAATTAACCCGAGCGCATTTAGGAGCGCACTGATCCGAATCGTTTTTTAGCACTATTTTGGTGCAAAAAAACAAGATTGGCCCCCAATTACCATAGACAAATGGCTCTCGTTTATTGGCCACCAAAAAGACACATTAGATTCATTAGAAGTATGCATACGGAAACGTTCGATTGGGCCTTATACAGGCAGTTAAAGCCGGCATGGCCCAGTCAACAACAGGTTAAAAGGAGAGGCACACTGCAAAGGCGATGTTGCAGGCCTCTACTTTTGAGGTATTAAGGAAAATAGTTATGGCAGCGCTCAAAACAGCGACTGAATCAGGCCAAGCCGAAGGGCTTAAAAGTGGCTTGAAGTCGCGTCACCTCACCATGATTTCAATTGCCGGCGTGATTGGCGGCGCTTTATTTGTGGGCTCGGGCAGTGTGATTTATTCTGCGGGCCCCGCAGCGATTTTAGCTTATGCCATTGGGGGATTGCTGGTTTTACTGATTATGCGAATGCTCGGTGAAATGGCAGTCATGAATCCAGACAGCGGATCATTTTCTACTTATGCTGATCGTGCGATTGGTCGTTGGGCTGGTTTTACCATTGGCTGGCTGTATTGGTGTTTCTGGACTTTACTCATGGGTTGGGAAGCCTATGTGGCCGGTAAGATTCTCAACAGCTGGTTCCCGTTTATCCCCATTTGGGGCTATATGCTGATGGTGATTATTGGCTTGGTCTGGGTCAATCTGCAAGACGTGAAAAACTACGGTGAATTTGAATTCTGGTTTGCCTTGATCAAAGTTATTGCAATTGTATTGTTCTTGGTTGTGGGAAGCTTGGCTATTATGCATTTATGGCCATGGGGTGAACCTGCTGTAGCAGGCATTACCAACTTAACTGCACAAGGCTTTATGCCCGGGGGCTTTTCATCGGTAGTCACGGCATTGCTTGGGGTCATGTTTGCCTATATGGGCGCCGAGATTGTGACCGTTGCAGCCGCAGAATCAAAAAATCCGGCACGTGAAATCCGTAAAGCCTCAAATTCGATTGTGTGGCGGATTATCCTGTTTTATGTCGGCTCGATGTTTATCACTGTGTGCTTGATTCCACACAACAATCCATTGTTAAAAGACCCAACATGGGGAACCTATAGCGTCACGCTGTCTGCGCTTGGTATTCCAGAAGCGCGTCATATTGTGAACTTTGTGGTGCTGACTTCGGTGTGTAGCTGCTTTAACTCGGCACTTTATACCTGCTCACGCATGATGTTTTCATTGTCTAAGCGTGGTGATGCACCAAAAGCGTTTTCAAAAACCAACCACAACAGCAGTCCATGGGTTGGGGTCATTTTCTCAAGTATTTTCTCTATCGTGGCGGTGTACCTCACAGCCAGTGAAAGCATGAATGTATACGATGTTCTTATGCTGGCAACCGGCACGGTGGCATTGTATGTGTATCTTGCCGTGGCATTTTCTCAGCTACGTATGCGTAAGAAAATCGAAGCCGAAGGCAAAGCCATCGACTTTAAAATGTGGTTATTTCCATGGTTAACCTATCTGGTCATTTTCATTATCATTGGTGCGATTGTGACCATGTTGATCGAAGGAACATATTTTAAAGAGGTGATTTACACCACAGGACTGGCGCTGGTGATTGTGGCGCTGGGCGTACTGACCCACAAATTTAACTGGGGAAAGGAAGCTCGCCAACACATGCTGCAAGAAAATAAAAACTCAGCCAGCTAAATCATCTGGCTTAAAAAAAGAACCTCTTCAAGAGGTTCTTTTTTTGTCTGTCAATTCTGCTGGCTTGCCGTTATGAGCGGGTTGGAATATTGGCTTCGCGCAAACACTGCAGCAATACCCCAAAGGCCATGACCATGTCTTTTTCACTCACACAGGCAAAGCCCATGAGTAGGCCACGTTCGGCGTGGGCATGCGCATGCATATAATATTGCGACAATGCCCGAACCTTAATGCCCCGCTCGAGTGCAGCCGAGGCAACCGCAACGTCATCGCAATTGTCAGGTAATTTAAGCACCAAATGCAAACCAGAATCGTCGTTGTATTCATGCAAAAATTCTGGGCCTAAATAACGCTTAATCAGATCGACCAGATAAGCACGCCGTTTGCCGTACAACAGCCGCATACGGCGAATGTGTGCTTCGTAGTGGCCTTCCCGAATAAACTCGGCCAATGCCTTTTGCTCAAGCAAATGCCCGCCGCGATAAAGCTCGGCAGCCAATATCCGTAAAGATGAAAACAGCGGCTTTGGCACCACCAAATAGCCAATGCGTAAGGCAGGATAAATGGTTTTACTAAAAGTACCCATATAAATTACGGGCGCATCACTTTCGAGGCCCTGTAAAGACGGATAAGGCTGCCCAGAAAAACGAAATTCACTGTCGTAGTCGTCTTCTACAATCCAACTGCCGTAGCGCTTGGCCAAATTGAGCAAAGATTTGCGGCGCTCAAGACTCAAATGCGACCCCAGCGGATACTGATGCGACGGCGTCACAAAAATCAGTTTGGGGGGCTGTTCGGGATACTGCTTGGGAACAATACCATCGGCATCGACCGGCATGGGCTGAATATTCAGTCCATTGATGCGCAATGTATTGCGCATGCCCCAATAGGCCGGATCTTCAATCCAGACCGGATCGCCAATATCGCTCAGCGCACGCGACACCAGATCAATCGCCTGATGAATACCTTCGGTAATAATGATCTGATCGGGATCACACTGTACCGAGCGCGCCACGCGCAGATAATCGGCCAAGGCGCTACGCAGTTCGGTGCAACCGCCTGCATTACTGTAAATCAGGTGATGAATATCTGGCTCGCGACTTAACCGCGCTTGAATACGGCTAAAAATATGATGTGGAAATTCGGTCACATCTGGCGCACCCGGCACAAATGCACCCCATTGGTAAGGCGAGGCACCAGCATAACCAATCAGTTGGCTACCGCGCTGCGACAATTGATACGAGCGCGGCGGATTCCGCAGCCCCACGCGCTGTTTGCCGTTGGGCGTGTTTAAAAAGGCTTCGGGTAACTGCTCGGCCACCCATGTGCCATGTCCGGTTTTTGCCTCCAAATAGCCTTCAGCCTGAAGCTGTTCGTAGGCCGATAACACTGTATTTCGTGAAACATGAATTTCTTTGGCGAGGTCACGTGAAGCCGGCAAACGCGTTTTTGGGGGTATAACACCTTCAACAATCGCGCCTTGCAAACAGCGAAATAAACGTTGATGAAGTTTTCCGTCTACATCTTGTTGTAAACGTTGTAATAAATGATCGCCCAGCAAACTACGCAATTGGCTCTCTCCCTGAGTTGATAAATGGCTCTCGTCAGTCGACGCAAGACGCGCGAAATTACAGTGGTAGACAGCTATTGTAAAGCATCCTGTAAAAGATGGCGGGAATGTGTGACCAAAGCTGTAATGAATAACACTAGAGGATAGATAGATGGACACTAAACATTCTGCACTTAATCAGCGTAAACAGCAAGCAACTCCACGTGGTGTGGGTGTGATGTGCCAGTGGTATGCAGACAAGGCTGAAAACGCCACAATCTGGGATGCACAAGGCAATGCCTTTACCGATTTTGCAGGCGGTATTGCGGTGTTAAATACGGGTCATCGTCATCCGAAAGTGATTGCTGCCGTTCAAGCACAGCTTGAAAAATTCACACATACTGCTTATCAGGTTACACCATACGAAAGCTATGTATCGCTTGCAGAGCGTATTAATGCACTTGCACCGATTGCAGGCCCTGCCAAAACCGCATTTTTCACTACAGGTGCAGAAGCGGTTGAAAATGCAGTTAAAATCGCACGCTCATACACGGGTCGCCAAGGCATCATTACCTTTGGTAATGCGTTTCACGGCCGTTCATTCATGACCATGGCCATGACCGGTAAAACAGCACCTTACAAACGTGATTTCGGTTTAATGCCAGGCGGTGTGTTCCATGCGCGCTATCCAGTTGCATCACGTGGTATTACTGTCGATGCCGCAATGGAAAGTATCGACAACATTTTCAGTGAAGACGTTGCACCGCACGACGTTGCAGCGATTGTACTTGAGCCAGTACAGGGCGAAGGCGGCTTTAATATTGTACCGGCCGATTTCTTAAAACGCGTGCGCGCACTCTGTGACAAACACGGTATTTTACTGATTGCCGATGAAGTACAAAGTGGTTTTGCCCGTACAGGTAAAGTTTATGCGATGGATCATTACGAAACCAAAGCAGATCTCATCACCATGGCCAAGAGCTTGGGCGGTGGTTTCCCGATTTCAGGCGTCGTTGGCCGTGCAGAAGTGATGGATGCACCAAACCCGGGTGGTTTGGGCGGAACCTATGCAGGTAACCCAATTGCGGTTGCAGCAGCACACGCGGTGATTGATGCCATCGAAGAAGAGCAACTGTGCGAACGTGCCAATGTACTCGGTGCAGAGCTGGTGAGTGTACTTGAGCAGCTTCAGCAAGCAACCGATCAGGCGATTATCGATATTCGTGCTTTAGGCTCAATGGTTGCCGCAGAATTTGAAACAGCGGAACAGGCCAAAGCCGTACAAACCTATGCCATGGAGCATGGCTTGTTATTACTTACCTGTGGTAAGTATGCCAACGTCATCCGTTTCTTGTATCCATTGACGATTCCGACTGAACAGTTCCGTTCTGGTCTTGAAATCTTGAAACAAGGTGTTTTAGCGTTGAATGCAGAAACCTACAGCACAGCAGTTGGACAAACAGCATGATTCAAGAAAATTTACAGTATTTACTCGCACATCCGGATATCTCGTTTACTGCACCTGCAACTGGTACAGCAATTGAGGTCAAAGATGCCGCGACAGGTGCATCACTGGCTTGGGTAAAAACCAGTGACCGCGCCGCTGTAGAAGCCGCAATTCAACGTTCGGAAAAAGCGCAAGCGGCGTGGAAAACCCAAACTGCCTTGCAGCGCGCCGATATTTTGTGGGCGTGGCACAACCTTATGCTTGAGCATAAGGAAGATCTGGCACAGATTTTAACTGCCGAGCAAGGCAAGCCACTGGCAGAAGCGCGTGGTGAAATTGGTTATGCTGCTTCGTTTATTCGCTGGTTTGCAGAGCAGGCGCGCCGCATTGATGGCGAAATTTTACCGCCAACCGTTGCGCATCAGCGTTTACTGGTGATTAAGCAGGGCATTGGTGTTACGGCGGCCATCACACCGTGGAACTTCCCGGCGGCCATGATCACCCGTAAAGCAGCGCCGGCCATTGCTGCCGGATGCTCAATGCTGGTGAAGCCGGCAGACCTGACACCACTGACAGCCTATGCGCTCGAAGTACTGGCTTTAAAAGCAGGCTTGCCACAAGATGTATTGCTCAACATTAGCGGTGATGCAGTGGAAGTGGGCAAAACCCTGTGTGAAAGCGATGTGGTCAGAAAGCTCAGCTTTACAGGCTCTACGCCAGTGGGCCGTATCTTGATGCAGCAGTGCGCACCAAGCATCAAGAAGCTCTCGCTTGAGCTGGGCGGCAATGCGCCGGTGATCATTTTTGACGATGCCAACCTAGAGCAGGCGGTTGCAGGCATTATGGCCAGCAAATTCCGTAACAGCGGTCAAACCTGTGTCTGTGCCAACCGTATTTACGTTCAAGCGGGTATTTATGACCAGTTGACCGAACGTCTGACTCAAGTTGTGGCAGGCTTACGTGTGGGCGATGGCCGTGAAGATGGCGTGACGCAAGGGCCACTGATCGACGAGCGTGCCGTAGCCAAAGTGCAGTCGCATATCGATGATGCCACCCAAAAGGGCGCTAAGGTCGAAATCGGTGGCAAACTCGCGCCGCAGGGCGGCACCTTCTTTGAACCAACGGTACTCAGTGGTGTTACCCAAGACATGCGTGTTGCTAAAGAAGAAACCTTTGGCCCGCTGGCTGCGTTATTCCGCTTTGAAACCGAAGCGCAAGCCATTGAAATGGCCAACGATACCGAGTTTGGTCTGGCTGCGTATGTGTTTACCCAAAACGCAGCGCGTCAGTGGCGCGTGGGCGAAGCACTTGAGTATGGAATGGTTGGGGTCAATACCGGCGCTATTTCCAATGAAGTGGCACCATTTGGTGGGGTAAAACAGTCCGGTTTAGGTCGTGAAGGTTCCCAGCACGGAATTGAAGAATATTTGGAAATGAAATACCTGTGTATCGATGTTTCTGAGTAGGTTTCATAGCTGATCCTTTAAAACCCGTTATGCCCATTCATAACGGGTTTTTTATTGTTCGACAAAACCCAAAGGCAGGAGCAGCCTGATCAGTTTGGTCAACGCCAAATGCTCGTCATACACCGTGCTGTATTCAGGACGTTGAAGCAGAGCCAAAGAAAAAGCCCTTTATCAATTTTGATAAAGAGCCGTACGCTGTTGTTTCATTATTTTCATGCACTGATTGTTTGGAACCCTCATTTAATTAATGTGATGTGGTTCTCATTTTTGAAGCATGATAGCTCAAAATTTAAGATGATGAAAGTGCTGTTACAAAAAAATTGGTTAATTTATCTTACTTTTTTTTATCAGCTTTTTAAATAAAGCAGAGTTTTGATTGCCATTTTTATATCTGTAATACTTTATTAATGAATTGTTTCAATATGTATATGAAAAACCTCAAAAGATTGCAGGAGGCGCGCCGCACAAAACCCTTAAATCTGGTAGTTTTTAATACCGCATTTTAAGATTTTGTGGGTCATAATCAAAAGAAATATTCTCACGAATGGAACATCATTTTGGATATCGCAATTATAGGTAGCGGCATGGCAGGCCTTGCGACCGCAAGAATTTTAAAAGATGCAGGACATGCAATCACGATATTTGAAGCCCTTCCTGGTCGAGGAATGGATAGCCATAGTATTGAATTTGAGGGTGGAAACATCGATGCGCCACTGCGTGTGATGAATCCGTATTTATGGAAAAATACCTTAAGTTTGGCCACGCACCTGGGTATGACCATGTTTCCGGTGCGTACCTACATGGCGTGTAGCTGGTTGTTTGAAGACAAAACCGAAACATGGTTGACCACAACGCGTAGCCGCATTGGAAATTTTCCAATCATTAACAACCGTAAGGGCATCAAGCAGTATGGCTGGCGACTGGTCAAAGGCATGTTGCAGCTAAAAACCGCGATTAACCAGTTTTTCAAATCTAAAAATCAAGATATTACCCTTGCCGAGTTTATTAACCAAAACGATATCGAAGAAGTGTTTTGGCACGGCGCCGTGATGCCGGTGCTGTATACCATCTGTACCTGTAACCCAAAAACCATTGGCGACTGGCCTGCAAAACCACTTTTGACCTTTTTACGTCAGTTAACCGATGGCGATGCCTTGCTGCGTATGCAAGGCGGCACGCCGGCATTTGTCGACCGTTTGATTCAAGGTATCGACATCCGTAGTGGCTCTGCGATTGTGAAGGTTGAACAGCAAGGCGAAAAAGTACTGGTCGAAAATGATCAGGGCGAACAGCAGTTTTTTGATCGTGTGGTGGTGGCCACACCAACCGATAAAATTGATGTGTTTTTAAATACTACACAGTTTGCAGACGATTTGGCGCTGTTAAAGCAATTCCGTTTTGAGCAGGGTGATCTGGTGATTCATACCGATAGCACCGTAATGCCGCCAAAGCGTAAGGACTGGTCAGTACTGAGCTACATGATGGACCGTAAGTTTACCCGTCAACAGTTTACTGTATGGATGAACGCCGTCGAGCCAAGTTTGGTGGGTAAATCTCCAGTATTTCAAACGTGGCGCCCGGTTACTCCAATCGATCCGAAAAAAGTGATTTCGTCGGTGAAGCTGACGCGTGCTGTGGTCGATTCGCAAACTGTAGCGCTTAACCAAGAGTTGCAACAGCGCCATAAAGACCCAGATCGTAAAGTGTTTTACTGTGGTTCGTGGTCGTGTGATGGCTTACCGATTTTAGAATCGGCAGTGACCTCTGCCATGAATATTGCAGAAATTTTTGGTGCGCCGCTGCCATTTGTCGGGGTTAAACCTAAAGTAGAAGTGGCACCGCAACTGGGCTATTAAGTCTGGTTATTAGGTGAGTAAACTATGAAGCTACCGCACGCCCTGACACGCCGCCTACCGCATAAATATGCCATTAATGCGGCGGCGCTGGGCGATGCGCGCGCACTGGCATGGAGTAATCTGGGGTACTGGAAAGAGACCGCCGACTACCCAGCGGCCTGTGCACAACTGGCCGATCAACTGGCCGCTGCGGTCAGCTTAAAGCCGCATGACCGCCTGCTCGATCTGGGCTGTGGTCAGGGCGCCAGCTTACAGCACTGGCTCAGCGTGCATCATGTTCAACATGTCACGGGCGTGGAACTACAGCCGGCACAGGTAAAGCGGATGCAAAGCCAATTGGCCGCAGTCGATCAGGTATTACAAGGGTCTTTTCTGGCGCTCGATCCGGCTGTTTTTTCGCAGCCCTTCGATGTAGCTTTATGTATCGATGCTGCCTATCACAGCCCTTTGGCGGCATTTTTAACGTCCACCAAACGCGTACTTGCCACACACGGACGGCTGGGCTTTCATACCCTGATGCTTTCAGCGCAGTGGTATAAATTATCGATGTGGCAAAAACAGAAATATTATTATTTACTTCGGGCGGCCGATGTCGATTTAAGACAATTACACGACCAGCAGCGCCTTGAGCAAAGCATTGAGCAGCAAGGCTTTAAATTGTTAACACTGCGTGATATCAGTACGCCAGTTTTAAACGGATTTGCAGATTACATTACACAGCGGCAGGGTACACCAGATCACACACTCGACCTGCTTAAAATACAGATGACCGCGAAGCTATGTCGATATTTATATGACGATGGCGTGATTCGTTACGTCGAAATTGCCGCAGAAAAGCAATAAGCGAAGAAAATAAAATAGAGAAAGAGAAGAACAACAGAAGGGAAGATGGTGCCGGCACACGGATTCGAACTGTGGACCTACTGATTACAAGTCAGTTGCTCTACCAACTGAGCTATGCCGGCATCTTTGAATAGGCTGAATTTTACAGGAAGCTTAGCAAAGGTCAAGTATTGCGCGGTGTTATGTGCATAAACTGTGTGCAATTGCAGCACATACTGGCTTACATAGAAAAAAATTGTGCTTTTGAATTCATGCATTTCGCCCTATAGTCAAACCAAGAAACATAAAAAAGAGAAAAACAGCATGAGCGAGGAAGCGCATTCGATTGGTCTGTTGGCGCCTGTGGTGTTACTGGCGGCGGCCGTTATTGCGGTGCCGATATTTAAGCGGCTTGGTCTTGGCTCGGTACTGGGGTATCTGATTGCGGGGTTGGTGATCGGGCCATTTGGGCTGGCTTTTTTTCAAGATCCGGCTTCTATTTTACACATTGCCGAGCTGGGCATTGTGATGTACCTGTTTATTATCGGGCTTGAAATGCAGCCTTCGCATTTGTGGGGGCTACGCCGTCAGATTTTTGGTTTGGGCACCTTGCAAATTGTGGCCTGTGCGCTGGCGCTGACCGGCACCGCCATGCTGTTTGGCCTGAAGTGGCAAATTGCCTTTATTGCGGCGGCAGGCTTTGTACTGACCTCTACAGCCATTGTGATGCAGCTTCTGGGTGACCGTGGCGATCTGAACCAGCCCAAAGGGCAAAAAATTGTCTCGATTTTGCTGTTTGAAGATTTACTGATTGTACCGCTTCTGGCTTTGGTGGCCTTTATGGCGCCTACGCACGTGATCGAAACCACCAGCTCGCGCCTTGAAAGTATCGGCATTGGGTTACTTGCCATTGCCGGCCTGATTGCCGCAGGCTACTGGCTGCTCAATCCGCTGTTTCGTTTGCTGGCTGCCTCTAAAGCCCGCGAAGTGATGACTGCGGCCGCGCTGTTGGTGGTGCTGGGTGCAGCATTACTGATGCAGGTGAGTGGGCTTTCTATGGCAATGGGTGCATTTTTGGCGGGTGTGTTGCTGTCGGAATCGACATTTCGACACCAGATTGAAGCCGATATCGAACCCTTTCGGGGAATTTTACTGGGGCTATTTTTTCTGGGTGTGGGCATGTCGCTCGACCTGACCGTTGTAAGGCAGAACTGGCCATTTATTTTGGCGGCAGTGCTGGCTTTTATGGCGGTAAAAACTCTCATGATTTATATCGTGGCACGCATGACCCGCAGTTCGCACCATGAGGCGCTTGATCGTGGGGTATTAATGGCGCAAGGCGGCGAGTTTGCCTTTGTGCTGTTTGCCGCAGCGGCCAGCGCACAGGTGATTGATGCCAGCACCAAAGCCAATCTGACTGCGATTGTGGTGCTCTCGATGGTATTTACACCGGTACTCGGCATCTTGCTTAAGCGCTTTACCCAAGAGAAAAGCCAGCATTCACTGGATGAGGTTGAGGTGGCTAAAGACCTTTGCGGCAGTGTGCTCTTGATTGGTTTTGGGCGCTTTGGGCAGGTCACCAGTCAGCTTTTACTGGCACGCGGGGTAGATGTGACCATTATTGATACCGATATTGACATGATCAAAAATGCCGAGAGATTCGGTTTTAAAATTTACTATGGCGACGGCTCTCGGCTGGATATTTTACAGGCCTCCGGAGCGGCACATGCCGAAGCGATCTTGGTGTGTGTGAATCAGAAAGAGATGACCAATCAAATTGTCGATCTGGTGCAGCATGAGTTTCCACTGGCCAAGTTGCTGGTTCGATCTTACGACCGTGAGCATTCGCTGTATTTGGTTAAGCAAAATGTCGATTATATTTTGCGCGAGACTTTTGAGTCTGCCATTGTGTTTGGCGGGGCCGTGCTGAAAGAGCTGGGCATCGATGAGCGCGAGATTCTGCAGATTACCCGTGAAATTCGTGAGCGCGATGAAGAGCGCTATGAAACCGAAATTGCAGCCGACGATATGTATGCCAGTGTGGGCATGCAGTACACCAATACCCACCCACGGCCTACGGCGCCCTTAATTGCACCCAAGCATTCGGCACAGTTTTTAAATGATGCAGAAACCCAAGACGAACCCGACCAAAATGCGCCAAAATAAGCGCAGTGAAGGGAAGTGACGCAACCCGCTCACTTCCTGAATGCCTTGCACTAAACACATTTTACTTTGAGGCTGGGCCATAGCGATTGCTGTGCGTATCGCCTTCTTCAAGGGTAAAGAAAAAGATCACCATCACAATACCCACGATGGGCACTAAATTGATAAGTAATAGCCACCCCGTGCGGTTAATGTCATGCAGGCGGCGCACACTCACCGCAAGCGCAGGTATGAGCATAGCGAGCATAACGCCCCAAAACAGGCTATTTTCCAAGTTAAATACATGGCAACACACCAGCAGGCTTAAGCCGAGCAGGGTATAGCACCCCATAAATGACCAGTACTCGCGGCGGCGGGCACGGCCTTTAAAATCGAAGCTGTGCTTTATGCATTTTAACACCCAGTCTAAGGTGCGGTAGCGGGCTTGTTTTTCTAAATTTTTTTGATGCTGCGCAGCGCGTATATTGTAGGCGTTGGCCTTGGCCAAAACCGTGTGTGAATGGTCTGTTGGCGCAATAGGTGGCTCGTCGGTGGGCACATCGATAAATACCTCACTTACTTCGCCTTGCGCATCTAATTCAAAAGATACATGCATGCCCGGCATGGGGACAATCCACTCACGCCACACAGCGCCTAAAAATGAATAATGCTTTTGGTCTTCGGTACGAATAATGACGGTATTGGTTTGAACGGAATAATCGAGTATTTTGCCTTTCATCTATTGTTATCCTTATTTTTTATGATGGAATGATTTTTTTGGCGCTAGAGTTTTTTTGGGCAAGCGAACCTATGGAAAAGCATTCCAAATATTAAAAATTAAACGTAAATATGCCGTGATCTGAATTTAAAAAAAGATCATGAAGGTATGGGCGATCTGCGTTTGGATAAGCATAAAGACAAAACGAGCGGGTGCGA
The DNA here is from genome assembly GCF_029967895.1 of Acinetobacter sp. V89_7. Taxonomy (NCBI): domain Bacteria; kingdom Pseudomonadati; phylum Pseudomonadota; class Gammaproteobacteria; order Moraxellales; family Moraxellaceae; genus Acinetobacter; species Acinetobacter sp. V89_7. The sequence continues at coordinate 31,245 of NZ_JASCAJ010000024.1, read as the reverse complement.
TAAACAAAGAAATAAACGGGCGATGTGAGTCATGGTGACTGCTCCTGTATGTATCAAGAAGCTCTACCAACTTACTGCTAAATAATGGTGGCAGAACGAAAAGGGGTTAGCAGACTGGACATACAGAACCAGCACGCGCGGACGCGTCCCCCTCCCGTTCTACCGCAAAGGGGGACGAGAAGGTTTTACGCATGTGGGTAAGACTCAGAAGATTATACCCTGATGCGCTGTATGAAACGGTCTGCTAAAACCGACTGGCAATGTAGGCCAGTAGGAGAATGATAAAATTTAGGGTGGGTTTAGTCAATTGGATGTTTTTTCAAATTTTAAACGTTGAGTATAACTGGTGGTTGTAGCTACATTAGAACTTATATAAAGTGATTTCTTAATATGAAAAAACAAGACATATCAAATATTTATTCTGGAAAAGTAATTGCTGTATTTAATTAGCCTATAAAATGAATTTAAAATCTTATATCACAGAGATATTTATTTTTTTAATTTGACGATATATTACTTTATGGATATATTTAAAAAGATAGATAAAAATCAATTTTTAAAATATAGAAGATATTGTAAGTGAGCTAAATATTTTCTTGCATAACGTGAAGATAAATTTATATTGAAAAATGAAAGCATTAATAACAGTTGGTTGCATGACGGACCATGGTGGTCAAATTATAATTGGTGATCATACATTTTTAGTGGAAGGAAAAGCTGTCCATCTCGATGGTATGCCTCATTTTTGTCCAAAGTGTAAGATTGAAGCACGTGCTATTGCTTCAAATAAAGGATTTATGCTCGTTGGGGGTAAAAGTATTGTTGCTGTGGGGGATAAAGCAACATGTGGAGCAAAATACATAAAAATATCTGATCTTGCAGTATTATCAAATGGAATTGGTAACTCAAGAGATATAAAAAGTAGCGGAACTATTTCACCAATTAAGGCATATGGTCAACGTTTTGTATTGAAAGATGAGCTAACAGATGAGCCTTTAGCTAATGTCTGTTATGAGATTCATCAAAATGGCAATGTAATTCATGGTAAGAGTGATCACGATGGATTTACTCAATTGATTACTAGTGATCAGTTTGAGGAAATAGAAATCAGAATTATCTCTAAGGAACATAATCATGACTAGTAATCTTATATCAAATTATTTCGAAAAATTAAAAAAAATTGATGGAGATATGAAGAAAAATGCAACTGTTATAAAACTTAATACGAAAAGAAAAATGACATCGGGCGAAATCGAGATGTCGAAACTTATATTTAAAGACTCAATTGATTATTCCAAAGTTTGGATACATCTTGGAGGTTTAATACACACTCGAACAGGTAATGCTATGACACCTGCGGGTGAAATTTATTTGCCTAAAGATGAGTATTTAAATACTCCGGATTATAGTAAGGCACCTGGTGCTGATAGGCACTGGTTTATTCATGAAATGACTCATATCTGGCAGTATCAGATGGGAGTTTCTAATGGCTGGCTTGCCATAAAACAATTATGTAACGGAGGATATACGTCACAAGTTAATTCTGTCGATTCCGGAGATCGAGAGTTAAAAGCATATGATACTGACCTAGTAGGTCGAGATAAAAATAAAAAATTTCAGGATTTTAACTTTGAACAGCAAGGACGTATCATTGAGTTTTGGTTTGATGCAATGTATTTACAACATGTCAACCCTAATCGTAAACATCATCAAGTAAGTCTAAAATTGCAAGGTTATGTAGAACAAATATTGAGAAGTTTTTTATTGAATCCTTATGATAAAAAACTGCTCCCGAGATCTTGAAATGTATAAATTTATAATAAACTTAATAATTGTTTTTGCACTTATTGCATGTAACAAGCAATCAGAAGAATTAAGCACTAAGATCAAAGATGCGAACTTATGCGTTTATACAAATGAGTCGAAAAATGATAATAAGGTCAGTTTTTTAGTTGAATTGGCTAAAATTAACTTTACTCAAGATTACAAAACTATTTATGAAAAATCTTTTGATAATGTCGATTTACCAATTTCGGAAAAAAGTTGTGTTTTGATTCCATTAAGTAATTTTGAAAAAAATCAGCCGTATGTGATTACTCTTGGTACTATCAATCATACATATAGAGCAAGAATTTGCGTAATAGAAAACAATAACCAGAAAATAATTAAATCTGTTGAAGATGGAAAAGATAGTTGTTAAGGCATAATTTTATTATGATAGTATAGCAAAATTTTCAATCTAGTTGCTAATCTCATTTTATCTATATGAGAATAAAAAACAAGATCGGATTGGGAGTATTACGTGAAAATTAAGAAATGAATCAAAATCAATTTATACAACTAGCAGAATCATTGCATTTAGACACTACTATTATTCACTGGATAGCACTCATTTTAACAGTGATTGGTTTATTGATACCTTTCATTACTCTGATAGAGAAATTGGGAGTGATTAACTGGATTATGAAGTGGATTTCACCAAAAATTGATTACGAAGAGGAAATTGCAACAATAGACTTGCTAACTAATTTTAAAGTTCAGATTGAGGGTGTAAATGATGATCATCCTTATGCAATAATTACTAATCAGCAAAAGGAAATAGTTTTACTAAATCGCTTTTATAACAGCCGTTTAGAGGATTTGTATCTACTTAGATATTGTATGAGTAGAAAGGAACGTAAACGAGCTTTTCGTTTATCAAGACATACTATTTTTCCTATTTTTATCAAAAAAGATCTTATTAGTAATGGTTATATTCTGCGGAAATTTGTAGTTAAGCCTTTTATTTATACTTGTTTAACTATTTGGATTTTAATATACGCCTCTATTACATTAGGTCTTTTGTATTTACTAATGAGTTTTTACAAAGAATTAAATTTAATTCAAATTTTAGCTATATATTTATGTGCTGCTATTTTGCCCTTGAGTGTTGGATGGTTGCTTGGTTTCTTGTTGGTACCCTTTCAAGCGAAATCTTTCGTAGAATTAAAAAAATATAATGAACTTTAATTATAAAAATTCTTCAAAAAAAGCTCTATAAGTAGAATTTTCTATTAAGATGCGAGAAGGAGGGGCTGCATAAAAAATCAAGATTTATAAAATAAAATTATAAGTATATTGAAAGACTTTAATGCTGTAATGGAATGAGGGTTAATGATATTTATCGTAAATATGATATTGGCAATATCGTTTATGGTGTATGCAAAAAATATGAAGGTATGGACGTATTTGGTGTCAAGAGTATGCGTGAGTTAAAAAAGAAAATATTAAACTTAAAAAATGTTTGCTGAACTCAGTCTGGAAAACCATACAATGAAAAAACTATTTGCAAAAAAGGGGGTGATAGCAGATCGGCGAGATTGTGTGAATACGGTAATTTTATTTGAATTGTCAGTCATAAAAGCCTGTTGTTCAAGTGGGCTCAGCAAAGCCAGCTACTATAGAGGAAGTACAGGTTGGCGTAAGCGAGAAGCTACTGTCATTGAGATTTTGAATGGTGTCTTGAAAGAATATATACAATTTGACTTTTGGAAATGTTCTGGTCGTATTCGTGGTCAAGGTCATGGTTGGAATCACAAAATGATTTATCGAATACGCTGTTTGATGTGCTTAAATCTGCCATGTCGCCAAAAGTGATTTATTCCCAAGTGTATTGCACAGTCATTGGAAGTGGTGGTTCAAGCCAATCATTGATGGAGGCTCGATTTATGAATGACAATCTGTATCGCAGTGAATATGTGAATGAAATTATCAAAAAATGTCTAGGAATTAAATTTGATATATCATCACTACCCGCTGAACGTGTTGTCACAGTATTAGATAGATTTGTTCAGTAACGTGGTTTACCTAAACAACTTACAGGATAAAAACTGAAAAAATTTAGTTGTTTCTCAATAATGCGCAAGTAAAGAATACAAGCGGAGAAAAAATTGTAATCAACAAGTGCAAACCATAAATTAGATCAATCTTTTTTATAGTATAATTTGTACTAAGAGAAAGAATTCTCAGTACAAATTTAAACAACCTCTAAAATTAACTTTTTAAGAATTTACATCCCAAAATATCATATTTTGGGGGAATTTAATATTAGGTAACCAGAATGGATTTCCATTCCAGTTTGATTCAATATCACCAGTTACTTCGTAAAGAGTAAGAATAATATCATCAGATTTAGTATCACCGATCTTTCGATCATTTGGTGATAGCATTGTTCCAGTTCCTTTGGAAATTTTACGATCTGTTTTTATTAGTAAGTAGTATTTAATGCTTGGTCGTTTACTCTTTATTGCATTTATACAAGAAATAAATTTAGAAATATCCCAGTCCCATTTGTTATAGGTTCCTAATGCTTTTAAAATAGAAATCATAAATTCTGAGTCAATTTGATATAAATCTTTATTTTCTTGAATATAATCATCAAGATCATCCAATAATGAATTAATATAATTAAGATTTGTTTGGTCTGGATTATCTGAAAAATAATTTTTTCCACCAGCAATTAATCTTAAGCTTTTATCATTCAATACATTTTTTCTTGTGGGTTGAATTTTATTTGGATAAATAATCTGTATTTTCTTCTGATCATTATCATAAGATTGTTTGATTAATAAGTTGTTAGCTGAATTTAATTCAATAAAGAATTTATAAATATCATTGGGGATAAATAGCCTTAGTAAACTTTTTTCTCTATCATAACCAAAAATTCTTGAATGTTGCCAGAAAGTATCTGCATTTGGAACCTTGGATATTCGACTGTAATATACTGTTTGAAGTTTAGGAATAGTTAATCCTCGACTAATTACATTTCCACCTATAATAATATTGTAGCCTTTATTTATATTAAATGTTGTTTCAGTTTTAGAATTTAATGTATAAATTTGAATACATCGATTTTCTAAGAGAAAGATTATCGTTTGATATATATCTTCAAAGTGATTGATATCTGGTTTTGTCATTTTGAGATCTTGCCATATAGATAAAAACTCACTTGACAAATCTAAGCCATCATTTAAAGCAAAAGTCATAAAATTTAGATGTTCAATAATTTTATCTGCAAATGCTTGATGATCACTGATACGTACACTTGGATGGACAATAAAATTACAATTACTTTGTGAGTTTAGATAAAACTCAGCACATGTAATTACAAAACTTTTTAGAGCTTGATTTAGCCCTTCTGGTATTTCTGAGCTTTCATCTTTTGCATTTTCAGATTCTTCACTAATAAAGCGTGTTACAAAACTTTGTGGTTCAGTAAATATAAAATTACCACTTATATATCCATCACCAGGTTCAAAATATTGCGTAAACTCTGGGTACCAATCTGAGTTTTTATCTTGTAATAGAATTGCTTGAGGTGTAGCCGTTACTTCAATAAATATTGATTGGTTACAAGTATTTTTTATATTAGCTAATAAACTATTAACGGTACTTATACCTTTTTGGCTGCTGGTTTTTGTGTTAAGGCTTGCTGCGTCAGCCTCATCGTCAATTATAATAAGCTGATATCCATTAAGATATGATTTACTACTTAATGTATCACGCCATTTTTTTAGAATTCTACTGTTCTTTTTTAAAACCACAATTATCGGTTTATTTAATCGGAAGGAATCATCAAAATTATGAATATCATTTTCTGATAAAACTGAAAAATCTTTTAAACTAATTTTGACTCGTTCAAGAGTCTGTTTTTGCAAATCCACACTGTCAGTAGTTAAGTAAATGAAAAACTTATAGTTTTCATCAGCTAAAAAGCTTACTAGTCCAAGAACTTGTCCAGTTTTTCCACTTTGAACGTTACCTAATAAAAGTGTGTTACGAATTTTTTTTTTAGGATCCGTCTTTTTTAATTTCTCTGAGAAAGATTTTGAAACCTCTTGTATTGATTTTCGCTGATATTGAGGTAAGGAACTTAAATAATTTTCTAAATACATTTATTTACCTTTAAATGATAATAGCCACAAATTCGGATCATCTGTTGACCTAAGATCTATTATATTATTTCCATATTCTAATAATACATCAGTAGTAATTTTTTGTCCTGTTTTTAAACAACCATTTATTTCTAACCTTCCCTTTATCCATTTACCTAAGACTTTTAAATCATCTTCTGATCTAAAGTTTTTTGAGAAATCACCAGATGTTTTACATTTGAATTGCCATCCATCGTCAGTGATTACGGAGAAAGAGCGCTTTACAGGATAACCTGATTGAGAGGTAGTCGTATTAGAAACAATAAGCTCAACTTCATACCATGAGCGTGGTATAATAAATCCTCGTTGATCTTTTCTTCCTTTACCCAGATAAGCATTTACATTGCTTTTATCTGTAGGTTTTACAGGAATTTTAAAATTATATTTTGAGGGTTTTTCAAATAATGATTTAACTTTTTCTAAAGTAACTTTTTCTACTCCTAAATGCTCATCTAAATGCAAATTATGTAATATAAATTTTGATGGGGTAGGGGCATCAGAAATCAAAGTTCCTAAGGCTTGAATTGTTTTTTTTATATCTTTATACACTGCATTTGCTACAATCTGCTCTTCTATATGTAACATAGTTTCATATGTTCTTTCGAGATTGTTCATAAAACAGCTAAAGTTAGCAGATCCAATTAAACTATCAATTTTCTCTTTAGTCTTAAATGAGTATAATTTACCGTGAAATTTCATAAACTCAGATATATATACAGCACCTCTATTAGTGGTAACTAAAAAATTATTTAATTTTATCAAGCTATCATATTGAAGCTTAGTAAATCCCTCTAAATAATGCATACCTACTAATATTTGAATATTTTTTATGAAGTATGGATTCTGTTGAAGAATAGAATGAAGGTCTTCTATTGAATCATTAGAAATATAACCCGTCGCAATTAATACTTCATCAGCAGATTTAAATAACTTTAACCAAGTATCTTGCAAAGATTTATTAGTGATTTTTGCTGGAGAAAAATTTGAAAAAATAAGTTCCATTTTCAACCTTTAATCTTATTAAGTCTATCTTGAAAGTGAGCGCTTTTTTCTTTCTCAAAACGTTCATATAAATCAACTTTTTCATAACTATTACTAAAAATTGGTAAAATGGTTTTTGCAAGTTCATATACTCCTTGAGGAGGAACCGCATTACCAATTTGTCGTCGAACTTCTGTAGTTGTCCCAATAAATTCAAAATTATCAGGAAACGATTGAATTCGTGCTCTTTCACGATTGGTAAAGGCACGCGGTTCTGGGTAGTGGTAGCCCCACGTTCCGCCACCACCCGCAGCAATAATGGTTTTAGATGGTTCATCCGGATGCATTCTTCTATAGACATGACTAATCATACCTTTTACATATAAGGGGTGCTCTTTTGGAATATCTGTAAAATTACCACCTGGAGGGATTAAATTCAGCATATCAACTGTTTTAGGACTAATACGTAGTAACTCATTATTAGTGGCATTCGCTGGAATATCTTTTACTGCCTCACCAGCTGTCACAAATGGTTTTAGTCCTTTGATTGAATCCTGTCCATGAGTGGGAGTTGGATGTTTAAAATCAAAACCTGTATCTACTCTAATTCCAACAATTAATACACGTTCTCGTAGCTGAGGAACACCATATTCAGCAAAATTATAAAGTTTTGCTTGCACATAATATCCTGGACAAATTGCTTCAAAGTCTTCAATAATTTGTTTAATTGCTTTTTTCTTATTTGCAGTTAATAACCCTTTGACGTTTTCAGCAACGAATACTTTAGGCTTTTTTGCATCAACGAATCGGAGAAAACTTTTGTAAAGATTTCCACGCTCACCTTCTAGGCCTGGTTGTTTCCAGATCATAGAAAAGTCTTGGCATGGGAACCCACCTAATATAATGTCGCAATCAGGAATATTTTTATCGTAAGGATCTATTTGCTCAATATCTCCTTCTACAATGACGTCAGCTATATTCTTTTTAAAAGTTTCACATGCCCATTTAGAAAGATCATTTGCCCAAACTGTTTCATAGCCAGCCATATGAAAGCCTAGGTCTAGCCCCCCGCAGCCAGTAAACAATGACAAAATCTTAGGCTTCTTATTTTCACTAAGTATTTGTTTTTTAAATGTATCTTGCTGTGATTCTGCCTCGTAAGAACCAGAACTATTTTCTGCAAAATCTTGAAGTACTACACTCATTACTCAGCCTGATCGTTAAATTTATATAAAACCATTGTGAATATTAACATATGTTGTGAGATTTGAATTATTAGAAAATTTTTGAGCGTCAAATAACGACGTCATAGAGATATTAAAGTCATGATGGAAATTTTATATTTTGATTATAAATACTTAGCAGTGATTCAAGATGAAGAGCTTAGAATTTTTTGGCTTAAGGACCTAAGTTCATCAAAAAAATTGAAAATAATTAATTATTAGAAAGTTAAAAAAATTAAGGTATTAGTTCTTGCATTACGATGTCCAAAAAATTAAGTACACAAAATTGAGATAGACAGATGGTTCTGGTAATCTGGATTGATCAATAATAAGGCAAACACAATAATGTTAAATAGTATTTTTGGCATTCTTGATAAGTTGGGTTTCAATCAGCAAAAACGTGCAATCAGTATTCAGTTTTCAAATCAAGAATTAAACCATCACATCATGTTACAGCGTATCGATGGCTATCACGCCATTAACGATGGGCTGTCTGTCGAGCTTATTTGTATTTCAACAAATCCATATCTTTCTTTAAAACAATTCATCGGATGTCAGGCTGCAATCGATCAAGTTACAGATACCGGAAAATTATTTAGAACAACGGGCATTATTACCGAAGCAAGCCAAGGGCAAAGTGATGGTGCATTAACACTGTATCGGCTACGGCTACAAGATGCGACGAGCTTATGGCATAAACGGCGTAACAGCCGTGTATTTATGAACAAGAGTGTAGTCGAGATTATTGAAATTGTTTTTAGAGAGTGGCAAAGCAAAAGCCCACTCTTTGCCGCAACCCTTAAATTAGACACCAGCCATCTCACCAATAAACAGTACGATATTCGACCTTTTTCGATGCAGTCAAATGAAAGTGACTATACGTATTTAACACGTTTAATGCGTGAAGAAGCAATTAATTGGCTCATTGACGAATCTAATTATCTGGTAATGAGTCAAACTCAAGCGATCGAACCGCAGTACCTTCGCCTAGTCGATCAGAATACCGAATATAGTTGCTTAGAGCGTAGTTCTATTCGTTATCACCGTAGTCATGCCACCGAACAACAAGACAGCATTACCAGCCTCATTGCACAACGCCAATTACAGTCAACTGCTATTTACGTACAGCGCTGGCAAGCAGATGCTTTATCTCAAGAAGATGCCAGCGGTTCAGTCTTAAGTAATCATCAACACAGCCAGCAACATGGCAATGAGAGCCTTAGTCTTGAACAGGCATGGAACATTTCCCCAGCATGGATGACCGATTTAAACGGTGAAGATCAAGCCACTGCATCGGACAGTCGCCAGCTTGAAAAACTCAATAAACAGCTTCATCTGTATCAGGCATTACAGGCAAAGTCATTTACTGCTTTTAGTAGCGTCCGGGATACTCAGGTTGGATATTGGTTCAGGTTAGTCGATCATCCCGAGTTAGATAAAAATCATAATGAAAGTGATAAAGAGTTTTTGATTGTGAGTAAGCATTTTTACAATCAGAATAATTTACCTAAGGATATACAAGATCAAATACAACAACTGCTTAGCTTAAACCATTGGTCAATTCATCAAGATAGTTTTCAAGAAAGACAAGCCAATAAGCTTACGCTGATTCGACGTAATATCGACATTGTGCCTGAGTATGATCCTTTAAAACATCGGGCAATCGCTCATGTCCAGCGTGCCAGAGTAGTCGGCAGTGAAGCTGAAGAAATTCATGTCGACGAGTGGGGGCGTATCAAAGTCCGTTTTTTATTTACACGTACTGAAGATCACGAACATGATGGTGGTGCGGGTTCAAATGAAAGTGACACAGATTCGGCATGGGTGGATGTACTTACTCCATGGGCTGGCGAAGGTTATGGGGCTCGCTTCTTACCGCGTGTAGGTGAAATAGTCGTAATCGACTTTTTTGATGGAAATATTGATCGGCCATTCGTAACGGGGCGAATTCATGAAGCTCATCGTTCACCAACTAAGTTTGATATTAAAGGGCAACTTCCAGAGACTAAAAAATTAAGTGGTATTCGCTCAAAAGAAGTCGCTGGGGAAGGTTACAACCAACTTCGCTTCGACGACACAACAGGACAAATCAGTGCGCAGTTACATAGTAGCCATGGGAGTACACAGCTCAATTTAGGTCATTTAAGCCACCCTAAAGACAAGACTGAGAGTGAAGGGCGTGGAGAAGGGTTCGAGTTAAGAACAGATGATTGGGGCGCTATCCGTGCTTCAAAAGGAATACTTCTCACATCGGAAGCATCTGAGCAGGCACAAGGTGAGCAGCTCACAAGATCCAGTATCGAAGAAAATCTTCATTTTCACACTAAAAGTAACCAATACTTTAAAGAACTTGCTCAAGCTCACGAAGTTGATGAGCCTGATTTAGAAGCGCAAAAGTCATTAAAAGAAAAATTTGAATCATGGGCAGACAATAACGATGCACTTGTTGCATTACATAGTGAATCTGCACTGATTTTAGATAGTAAAGAGAGTCTGCAACTGACATCAAAAGATAATATCGAGTTGAGTACACCAAAAAATCTGCAATTTTTTACGGGTAAAAGCTGGATTGCAAAGGCACTCGATAAAATTAGTTTATTTGCCAAACACGCTGGAATCAAAATTAAATCGGGTGAGGGAGATATAGAGGTCGCCGCTCAAAAGGGAAAAATGACTTTATCTTCTAAACAACTAATGCATGTTTACTCACTTAATGATTTTGTTCGAATCGAAAGTGGCAAAGGAATCTTGATTACCGCTGGTGGTGGCTATATCAAAATTCAAAATGGCAATATAGAAATTGCTTGCCCAGGCTTGATGGAACTCAAAGCGGGCCAAATTCAAGCCAAAAGTGGGGCTTCTCTTTCTAGCGAACTACCCGCAATGCCAGAATTAAAATCGCAATACGACGAGCATTTTATTTTGCATTATCCAGATGGCGAGCCTGCAAAGAACCTGAAATATCGGATTACGGCAGAAGATGGTCAAGTTTTTGAGGGGGTATCTGGTGAAGATGGAAAAACCACAGTTTTTACCAAAGATGCAATGACTGCATTAAACATAGAAGTTTTTTCTCCAGAATAAAATACGAAGGAAAGTCACGAATGAATGTATTGAAGTGCTTAACACTTTGTTTATTAACAGTAGTTTCTTTTAGTGCGTGTTCAAATGTTGAAAAAGAACAAGAAGGAATTAAAGTGATCGATTATCGTAATCCTAAAAAAGTGTGTTTCGGCCGAATTGAATTAACGGTTCCGAAAGAAACAGAAGTTGAATACAGTAACTTCAACTATAACGGCAGTAATATAGAAGTAGATGAAAGTGTAAAAACATACGAAGCATATCAAAAACTGATTAATGACAAGATCCAGTATTTAAAGCATGAGCCACATGAAACAGAAGGTGTTTTATTGAAACAAGAAATACTAGGTCCAGTAAATCAGCTTAACCGTTCTGTTAGTCATATTATTGTTTTTCGAGATGGGTTGTATGTTACATCAGCTTATGAAGTTTATGGTTACCTTTATTTAGGCCCGAGAAGATTAGTTGTTCTTAAAAGTGGAGCAAGTAATGATTTATTGAATGAGGCCATTGAGGACATGAAACAAACTTTAAGGAGTATAAAAATAAAATCGGCTAAAGGCGAAGAACAAGCCGGTTTATGTTGGAAGGATTTTTTTATTTTAGACGATATGAGCAAAAACATTCCATTTGGGGGAGGATATTTACATTTCAAATTCCCTAGTTATCCAAGAGTTAGAGTAGATATCGAACATCGAGTAAGACTTGAATCAGATCGTCCATTAATTGAGATGGTAAAGGAAAATGAGGCGAATGCACCGCTCATTTTTAAAGCAATGATGAGTACAACAAATTTAAGAGAGCAAAAGAAAGAAATTCACGGTTTAGCTGGTGAAGAGATATTCGGCCATGCTCACCGTAGAGGTTTTGTTGAGCGAGGTTTTGAATCGGCGGCTTGGCAGTATATGGGTTCTTTAGAAAATAATAATGATCCTTTTATTCATTATAGCTTGGAAAGTGCTGAACTAGTTCATGATGATGAACCACTAGAGTCTACGATTAGTCAAAAGAAAGTCTTTCAGTTACACGATTTTATTTTAAACAGCATCCAAATTGCGCCCAATAATAAAAAGGAACAATAAGATGGCAAATAAGTCTATTGCTCAATCAGGTTCAGCCACTAGTCCAACTACCAATAAAGCTGGAACTTATGTAGAGGTGCCTTTACAGGATACGATTCCGATTATCTTTGTACCTGGAATTATGGGGTCAAATATTTTTAATACAGCTTTAAATAAGCCTGTATGGAAGTTGGGTAATGGCGGTGGCATGATAGGAACTATTTATTCGCAAATGCAAAAAAGTCCCGCTGTGCTGCAAGCTGAGTTAGATCCATTAAACACGAAAGTGGATACGAGTGGACATATAGCAGTTGATCGACGACTAAAGCTGACTGAAAAAACACTGCGGGAACGTTATTGGGGAACTGTACATTGGGACAGTTATGGTGGAATTCTAACTTATTTGCAATTGGTATTAAATAACGTCGATTTAAATGAAAAGCCGATTTATACAACTGGCTTGGGAGGAGGATATGCTGCTGTTCAACAAATGAAGCAGCAAGAGTCAGTTTATGAGTGGAAAAGTCTAATGAATAAAACTGAATCCTCAAAATGGTCCCCTCAAGAATCAATTGTACCGATTAATCAACAAGAGATAGAACATCTTAAGAAATTCCATTTTCCTGTGTATGCCATGGGTTATAACTGGTTACAGTCGAGTGAAAACGGTGCAGCGCTTGTTGCTCAAAAATTAGATAAAATAAAACAAGAGTATGGTACTAGGTTTCATAAATTTATTATTGTGAGTCACTCGATGGGAGGGCTTTTGACGCGTAGACTAGTTCAATTATGTGGTGAAGATGTTGCTGGTGTGGTTCATGGCGTTATGCCCGCAGAAGGAGCGGCAGCAGCCTACCGTCGACTCGTTGCTGGTTCTTCCGAAGGTGGTCTGGTAAGTGCAGTTGCTGCTAATGTGATTGGTAAAAATACAGAGCATGTGACAGCAGTACTTGCAAATGCACCAGGTGGTTTAGAACTGTTACCAACCAAGGCTTATAACAGCGGAAAGCCATGGTTATTCTTAAATGGTTCAGGATTAATGAATGGAAAAGACCTGCATACCAATGTTGTTCCTCTTCCTAAAAGTGATCCATATGAAGAGATTTATAAGGCCGATGGGGTTTGGTGGGAAATGGTTAAGGATGAACTAGTCGATCCTGCCAAGTTAATTAAGAAAGACAATCCCAATCAGAGAGCCAAAGATGTATATTTCAAAAAAATTGAGAAAGTAAAAGAATTTCATTCTAAGATTACCAATAAATATCATCCTTGCACTTATGTAAATTATGGACATGACTCTAAACATTTAAGTTTTGGAACACTTACATGGACATTAGATCAACCATTACGGGGATTAACTGCTGAACAAATGAAAAGGTTACCAAGAGCGACAGCAAAACAAATAGGTACATATCGTCAAAAAATTGTTCAAGAACAAATGGTCAAAATTAAAGAGGGCAAAGGTACAGATGTGAACAATCGTGACTTAGCACTTGAGAATAATGGTATCCGCTATATCGCGTTAGTAAGTGGTAATCTGGGTATTTTTTCAATCTCCAATCAAGACGCAGCTGGGGATGGTACCGTACCGCATCAATCTGGTTCTGCTCCACTAAAACAGTCTGGTGTTAAACAGGTATTCAAAATGGCAGGCTTTGATCATCAAGGAAGTTATAACAATGCTCAAGTTAAACGTTCAGTCTTATATTCAATAGTAAAGATTATCAAAGAAAATAATATTCAGCCAAAATTTAGATCGTAATTCGAAAATCTTGTTTTTATATCGTTATAAAAAAAGCCCAATCTCTTCAAGATCAAGCTTTTTCATTACGGTGGCTACTTCGTATATTTTGGCGGTGAGAGAGGGATTCGAACCCTCGATACGCGTAAACGTATACACACTTTCCAGGCGTGCTCCTTCAGCCACTCGGACACCTCACCAAGGCGAGCGATAATAGCGAATATTTTGTATTCTGCCAAGTATGAAACAATTGATTTAGAGAAAAACTTAGAACTTAGTGATAATATTGCGAAAAAATACTGTTCCAAATCGAAGATATTATATGCAAAGTTCTGCAAAAAAAGTCGCGCTTCCAGCGATGACTTTAGCCGCCTTAGGGGTAGTGTTTGGGGATATCGGGACCAGTCCCTTGTATGCCTTTGCTCAGACGTTCACCAGTGCGCATGTGAATATCTCTGAAGCGACGGTCTTTGGCATCCTATCTTTAATCTTTTGGTGCATTACGCTCTCCATCAGTTTCAAATACGTCAGCATCGTCATGCGTGCCGACAACAACGGCGAAGGCGGCATTATGTCGCTACTGGCCTTGTTGCTGCGTATCAAACAGCTTGATCCCAACAAAAAAATCTACCTGATTGCGCTGGGCTTTATTGGTGCCTCGCTATTTTTTGGCGATGGTATTATCACGCCTGCCATTTCGGTGCTCTCGGCCATCGAGGGCTTAAGTATTGCCACGCCTGCGTTTGATCAATGGCTTATGCCAATCGGGCTGGGCATTCTTACGGCACTGTTTGTAATTCAGCGCCATGGTACGGCCACCATGGGCAAATTTTTTGGCCCGATCACCATGCTCTGGTTTATTTCCATTGGTGCACTTGGGCTATGGAGTATTATTCAAACTCCACATATTTTATGGTTTATCAATCCAATCTGGGCGTTTGAGTTTGCCATACATCAGCCGTTTGTGGCTTTTGTGGCCATGGGTTCTGTGGTACTCACCATGACAGGCGGCGAAGCCTTATATGCCGATATGGGCCATTTCGGGCGTATGCCAATCCGTCTGGCATGGTTTATTGTGGTGTGTCCAAGCCTGATGCTGAACTATGCCGGTCAGGGCGCGCTGTTATTGCGCGATCCGCAAGCGGTGTCGAATCCGTTTTATTTACTGGTACCCGAGTGGGCGCTTTTCCCCATGATCGGGCTGGCCACTGCGGCCGCCGTCATTGCCTCACAAGCGGTAATTACTGGTGTATTTTCTATGGTTAATCAGGCCATTCAGCTGCGCTATTTACCGCGTTTAACCGTGATTCATACCTCCGATGTCGAGCAAGGCCAGATCTATGTGCCGTTTATCAACTGGGTGCTGTATATCTCGGTATTTATCCTGATTATCCTGTTTGAAAAAAGCAGCAATTTGGCCAGTGCATACGGGGTAGCAGTCACCATGACCATGCTCTGTGTCACCATTTTGATTGCGGTACTTGCACATGGTGCCTGGGGGTGGCCGTGGTGGAAAGTGGCGCTGTTTGCTATTCCGTTTTTTACCCTCGATGCAATTTTTGTGGCGTCGACCTCGCTTAAGATTCTATCTGGTGGATGGGTGCCGTTTGTGATTGGGGTGGTGGTGTTTACCATCTTGATGACATGGAAACGTGGCCGTGAAATTGTGCATCATCGTTTGGAAACCGATGCCTTGCCGATTGGGCTGTTTATTAAAAGTATCGGTTTAAGCTCGGAAACTCATTTTGTACCGGGCGATGCAATTTTTCTGACGGGGAATCAGAATATTGTGCCGCATGCCATGTTGCACAACATCAAGCACAACAAGGTATTGCACAACCGCAATATCATGGTGACGGTGTTTACCAAGGATATTCCGTATGTAAGTGATGCCGATCGGATCGAGATTGAAAAAATGGACGATCATTTTTATCGTATCTCGATGAATTACGGCTTTAAAGATCAGCCTAACATTCCGCAAGCGTTACAGCAGGCTTATGAGGCATTGGGTCTTGAATTTGACATGATGCAAATCAGCTTCTTTATTTCTCGTGATCGTCTCATTCATACCGTAGGAGACGGCATGTCGCCTTGGCGTGAAAAGCTGTTTATTTCGATGCAACGTAATACCAGTCCGGTGAGTGATTTTTATCAGATCCCGCCTAACCGTGTGGTCGAAATGGGCAGTCAGATCGAAATCTGAACATAAAAAAACCAAGGCAACTGCCTTGGTTTTTTTATGTCGGTTGGCTTATTCAGCTTGCATTGGCGCAGGCTGCTCAGGCATGGCGTTGGCATGTGGAGCCTGTGGCGCTGCTGCACCAGATGGTTGTGCAGTTGCTTCAGGTGCCGGCATTGCTGCGGCTTCGGGTGCTGGCATCGCTGCATTTGCTGGCGCCTGCATAGGCGCTTCGGCACCACCCGCCATTTCAGGAGCGGGCGCTGGTTGCATCGCTGGTGCGCTAGGCTGAGCACCTGCAATCACTTGCACTTTACCGCTGTTGACCAAATCTGCAATTGAGCCTGGCTGACCATTCACTGTGGTGGATACTTTCACTTGCGATAAGCTTTCAAGCGTTTCGCCTGCTTGTACAGGCGCTTCGGCAAATGCGGTCATGCTAAGCGTACCTGTAATCAACGCGACTGAACACAATAACTGGGCTTTCATATGTAATACCTATTTTTCATCTTATCGTTTACAGGGGTCTACCTTGTCATAACCTTGACGGCTGTTTCAATCAAAGATACGAAACATAAGCACTTTGAAAGCGAACAATAAAATTAAAACGACAAATTGTTACGCGTATAGATTATTTATTGATCAATTTGTGTTGATGCTTTGATCGATTGGGGTGTGCCTTGATGTACAGGTAAATCCGGGCTTGTTAAGCTTTTGTTTTGGTTTTAGATATCGAATCGCGCGTGGCACGAAAAAAGAATCAGTACATGGGAAAACTCCTGTTGGGCGTAGTGGCCGTGGGCAGTTTTGCGGTCGCTTTTGGCGAAGGCAAAATCAGCCAGTGGATATCACCGCTCAAACATAACACGGGCTGTTTAAATCAGTTTTACCGTGACGTTCCGCCTGTGCTGATGAAGCAAAGCCTGCAAAACAATAGTTATGCGCTGTGCTTTAACGGCTTTAATGTGATGTATTCCGGGGTTTCCAAAACACCATTGTGGTCGGCCGAATATCTCAATCCAGCGCGCCTGAGTGTGAAGCTCAAGCGTGAAGACAGTTTTCATGAAGAAACCCGTGTAGGCAATGCAGCACATCGCGCATTATTGAGCGATTATCGTGGCTCGGGCTACGACCGCGGGCATATGGCACCCAACGGTGACATGGGTGATTTAAAAGCCCAGCATGACAGTTTCTCACTGGCAAACATGGTGCCACAGGCACCTAAAAATAATCAGCATATTTGGCGTGAGCTTGAAGAGGCCACCCGTGCGATTGTGGTCAAGCAAAAGCAAGATGTCTACGTGGTCACCGGGCCATTATTTGAAGGGCAACGCCTAAAAACCATTGGCCGTGGCGTGATTGTACCAACTGCGGTGTATAAGGCGGTGTATATTCCTAAAACAGGTGCTATTGGCGCGTACTATGCACCCAACAACAACTCGTTGCAGGTCAATGTGGTCAGTGTGTGTTATTTAGAGGAAAAACTCGGAATCAACTTGTTTCCGCAGCTGACCGAAGAACAAAAACGCAATGTCTATCAGCTACCTAAAACCGCTGCGCAGGTTAAGCCAAACCAGCCACTGGCCTATGCACACTGGGATGGCGAGAGCCAATGTGCCGAAGAGGCATCTTCTGACACCATTGCAGCCACAAGCAAGCAGTTTACCCAGCAAAGCAGCGGATCGACGCCACCGTCGTCTTCGGGCGGAATCGACGACGACACCAAGCAGGCTTTAATCAAGCAGCTGGTCGATGCCTTACTGCACTATTTCTTGCAGATTTTACGCTAACAGCATACAGCGATTTGCCCGTTGCAATCACACGCAAATCGCTGCAAGCTAAAACACTCATACAATCATAAGAAAAGGCCGAGCATGTTTACACCTTATGTCAATGGCACCGAGTCCATGGCAATTGACGATCTTACCATCGAAAACCAGACCGACTGCGTGAGTGTTTATGGCAATCTACAACTGACCAAAGATCAGCAAGGCCTAGCATTTGCCAAAGCCTTACAAAGTGTCATCAATGCTGTGGTGACCGAACTTGAGGCATCACCTTTGCCCGAACGTTTAGAGCGCCCCGATCCCGACGAAATCGATAATCCATTTGCCTAACGGCGCGATTGCTGTCGCCACTGCTGCGGTGTTTGCCCCGACCAGTGTTTAAAGGCCCGTTGAAAAGCACTTTGTTCTGAATAACACAGTAACAAGGCGATGTCTTGCAGGCTGAGGTGCGGGTCGCTCAGATATTCGGTGGCCAGCATGTAGCGCACTTGCTGTACCCGCTGCTGATAGCTACTGTGTTGCTGCTGCAAATGGCGCTGTAACTGGCGTACCGAAATACCCAGCTGCTGTGCAATGACTTCAATCTGGTACTGGTTTTGCTGTAAGCCTTTTAAAATCATTTGCTGCAAGCGCTGGTCGAGTTGGGTCGAGTGTGGCAAGCGATCGAGCAGGGCGTGTGCTTGCTGCATCAGCAATTGCTGTAAGGTGTGATCGGCATTGCCCACGACCTTGCTGGCTTCACTGAGCGGAATCAAAAGCTGGGTTTTCGGCTGTGAAAACCGTACAGGACATTGAAAATAACGGTTATAGACTGGCGCATCTTTGGGAAGTGGATTGATAAAATGCACTTCATGCAGCTCGATACGGGTTTTGCACATAAATTGCTGTAAAAATTGCAGCATCAGCGCCATGGCTATTTCGTCGGTAAGCTGGGTCGGGTGGGGTTCGGGCTCTTCCCAGCGAATAGAAAAATAAGCACCGTGCTGCTCGACCTTCAGCGGGCTACCATCGTAAACCAGTCGATAAAAATCTTGATAGCGCTTGAGTGCATCGCCCAAACTTTCACACGACAGCGCAATATAAGCCAAAATGCCCAAATGTTTAGGTTGTACGTGGCTCGCAATTTTTAAGCCCAGCCCCGCTATAGGGCGCAACTGATACAACTCATCTAATAGCTCACGCCACAGTACATAGTCAAAGCGCTCAAGCCGTTGAATCGACTGTAAACGGTCGGGTACAGGCAGCTGTTCGGCCTCGCAATAGCACATCAGGAGTTGCCCAAGTCCGCCATAAACCGAGCCTGCATAATTTTTCACTGTGAGCATAGCGACTTTCCATGTTGTCGTGTTTTGTCAATATTGCGTGGTTTTTCGTCAATACATAGCACAGAAAAATTCATATATTCAAGTCAGGATTGAGGAGAACACTATGATTAAAGGATTTATTGCCGGGTTAATTGTGGCCAACGGCTTTGAATGGGTGGCGCATAAATATATTCTGCATGGCGTACACCGTACAGGACAGCCGCGCTATAGCCCGGTTCCTCGAAGTATGGCGTCACACTGGGCACATCATCGTGAAGTAAAAACACAGCATTTTCATGATGACTGTTATGTCGAGGGGCTAGCCAGTTGGCGTACACGTAATGAACTGCTGTCACTTGGCGTGGTCGCAGCGACCTCTATGGCCATATTTGCACCGCTTTCCAAAGGCATGGCCATTGCGGCGGCCTACAGTGCAATCAATTATTTTTATGTGCATCGAAAAGCGCATTTACAGCCCGATTGGGCCAAGCGCCGTATTCCATGGCATGTCGATCATCATATGAATGCCAATCAGGATGCCAACTGGTGCGTAACCAAACCGTGGTTTGACTATCTGCTTGGAACACGTGTGGTGTCTTCGCCCGATTTAAAAGAGGCCAATCCGCTGGGTATTTGGTTGCCTCGGGCTGTTTCACAGCGATTCACCCATGCGGTTGAACGCTTACGCCCTGTAAAGTGGACACCCACTGAGCTGACTGCTACCGATTGCGCCCATCAACAAAACAGGCCACGCAAGGTGGCCTGATGATGTGCTGCCAATTAAAGACGCATTTCAATGCCTTGCGCTGCCAAAAACTGTTTGGCTTCTGGAATGGTGTGCTGACCAAAATGGAAAATACTGGCTGCAAGCACGGCATCGGCACCGCCCTGTAAAATACCATCGGCCAAATGCTGCAAATTCCCTACGCCACCAGAGGCAATGGTCGGAATTGAAACGCGGTTGTTAATTTCGCGCATCAGAGCGATATCATAACCGGCTTTGGTGCCATCGGCATCCATACTGGTTACCAGCAATTCGCCGGCACCGTATTCGGCCATTTTGACTGACCATTCCAGCGCATCAATGCCGGTGGGTTTGCGTCCGCCGTGGGTAAAGATTTCCCATTTGTTTTCGCCAGTTTTTTTGGCATCGATGGCCACCACAATGCACTGTGCGCCAAAGCGTTGTGAGGCTTCTTGTACAAACTCCGGATTAAACACTGCGGCAGAGTTAATACTGACCTTGTCTGCACCGGCATTGAGCAATAAACGGATGTCTTCAACTTTACGTACGCCACCGCCTACGGTAAGCGGAACAAAAACGCTTTCTGCCATGCGTTCGACTGTACGATAGGTGGTGTCACGTCCATGATGCGTTGCTGTAATATCCAGAAAAGTGATTTCGTCTGCACCTTGTTCGTTGTAGCGGCGTGCGACTTCCACAGGGTCACCTGCATCACGGATATCTAAAAATTGTACGCCCTTTACGACACGGCCATTGTCGACATCAAGGCAGGGAATAATACGTTTTGCAAGCATTGTGACATCCAACAGTATGAGTCTAAATAAATAAATTTTCCGAGATCATCAAGAATCTTGGTAAACTGTGTGGCTATTCTATCAAACTTATATTTGTTTCACGCAGGTTTTCTATGTCGGTTTATACCCCGTTGAGTTTACAGGACGTTCAAGCATTCGCATCGCCTTACGGATTAGAGGTGATTGACTTGATTCCAATTCAGGGAGGTATTGAAAACACCAACTACTTTATAGTCGACAGCGCGCACAAACAGTATGTGCTGACTGTGTTTGAACAACTTGACGAACAAGGTGCCAGTGAATTACCCCCTGTGCTTGAACATTTAGGCCAGCATCACGTACCTGTGGCGGTGCCTTTAAGCTATGCGGGCAAATATATTCATAGCATTGCCAACAAACCGGCACAGATTGCGCCGCGTATTGCAGGCGAGCACCCGATTCCGGCTACACAAGCCCAGATTGAAGCCATCGCCAAAGCGCAGGCTGATTTACATCTGGCGTTGCAACACAAAACCTTCGAACGCGGTGTGCGCCGTAATCATGCCTACTGGACTGCTGTGGGCCAGCAACTCAAGCCAAAAATGTCATCGGAAGATGCTGAATTGCTGGATTATGTTTACGCGCTATTTAACCAGACCCGTACGCAGCATCCCGATTTACCTCGCGGCTGGATTCATTCGGATATGTTTAGAGACAACACCTTGTTTGTGGGTGATGTGCTGGAAGGTATTTTAGATTTTTCCGAACTCAATCAAGATGATTTCTTGTTTGATATCGCCATTACCATCAATGATTTTTGTACACGCTATCCATTGCCAGAGCTTGATCAGGCCCATGCCGATGCGTTTGTTGAAGCCTATCAGCGCGTGCGTGTTTTAACTGAAGATGAACAGGCGTGTCTGGGTGTTTATCTGGCTATGGCAGCCTGTCGTTTTTGGTTAATGCGTTTGCAAGTGGCTCAGCGTAATCTTGAAGAAGGGCGTACGGGAGACGACATCATGCAAAAAAATCCGCTTGAAATGCGTCAGATGTTAATCAATCGTTTACAGGTTGTTGCTGCCTAAGGAAGACATTGCCATGCGTGATCAGGGACGCTTAGTCGAATGGTTTGATGAAAAAGGCTATGGCTTTATTCAACCCGACGATATGAACAAAGAACGTGTGTTTTTACATATCAGCGACTTTGCCCGCAAAGGGCCGCGTCCTTTGGTGGGTTGTGCACTGGATTATGTGGTGATTTTAGATGAGCAGGGGCGTTTTCGGGCCAAGCAGGTGGTTTACGTCAAAGCCAGAAATAGCCGCGCGCCAAGTCGTTCAAAGGCGCCTTCGGTGGTGCCTGCGGCGCGTCCTGCGCTGGTGCCTATGCAGCTGGCTGCTGTGCTGTATATTGTGGTGGTGGCCGTTTTGAGTTTTAGCAAGCTGCTGCCACCCTTTAGCTTTATTTTTATTACGCTCATGAATGTGTTGAGCTACTGGTTATATGCACAAGACAAAGAAGCCGCGCAAAACGGTACTCGACGTATTGCGGAAAGTACCTTGCATGTGGTGGCTTTTTTGGGTGGCTGGCCGGCTGCGTGGCTGGCACAACAAAAATTGCGACATAAAACACAAAAACAACCTTTTCGTAAGATTTATTTTTGTACCATAGGGTTAAATATAATTTTATTACTGTGGTTGGTCTCTCCGCTGAATGTTTTGATCCATTAGAGAGGCCTTAAATAGAAAAACGAAAAGGTGACGTATGAATCTTCCTGCTGAACAACTTCAATCTAATAAAACCCTCACACTGGTCCTTTATATTTTATATATTGCTGCAATTTTTAGTGCCGGCTTGCTCGCAATTATCGCGCTCATTATCAATTATGTGAAGCGTCAGGATGTAGAAGGCACTTGGCTTGCCTCGCACTTTACATGGCAGATCCGTACCTTTTGGTGGTATCTGTTCTGGAATATTATTGCCTTTGTGCCATTTTTCTTTTTATTTTTCACAGGCAATAACGACAATCTATTTGCCGGCGTGGCGTTGTCTGCGAGTACCTTCTGTGTGGCGGTGATTGGTCTTTCGTGGATCTGGATTGTCTACCGTGCAATTCGTGGTTTGATTGCGTTAAATGACAATAAGGCGATGTATCTTTAATTGTGTGATTGTATCTATATTAAAAAAAGAGGCTTAGGCCTCTTTTTTATTTCATTCATGACTCTATGCAATAAAAAGCAAGAAAGAATTTTGAATAATTATATCCAACTTTAGTATATTGCTTAAAATATAAAAATCGATAGGATAGTTTTCTTATCAGATTTTGATGAGTGCCATATTATTTAAAAAATAAATGAATTAAAAAATAAGATATTGTTTTTTATATAAAAATTAAAATTTAATCTTGATGTAAATAATTACACAGATTTTGTAAAGCGTTCTCCATGATTATTTTTGATCTTTTTGAAATTGAATAAAATACATTTACTTATTCATGAACGAATATGAAAACTTAAAATCAGATTAAAAAAACAGGTGATTTTTTTAATTCTGAATTAAGCAATCTTGCCTAGTATAAAACCTGAACAATCTGCCTAAAGAATAAATAAAACTCTTGGGTGCTTGTTTGTGGTGATGCGCTGATATTAACCGCAGCAGATCGACCACGGGGTTTATCCTCAATTTTGTTCCGCAAAATGAACGATAAATACAATCGATGGCGAACATTTGGATATCCTATGAACGCAATAATTCATATTCCTTCAGTCATTCGTGGCGAACAGCGACCCGACTTTATCCAGGCTGAGGTTCTCTCAGATATTTTAGACACCACAGCAGCACAGTACCCGACGCATATTGCCTTAATCGATCAAGATCGTCAGATCAGCTACGCAGAGCTTGCAGCACAAGCCGATCAGATTGCGCAGCAACTGATCGCACGCGGTATTCGGGCTGGTGATATTGTGGGGTTGTGGCTACCGCGCGGTGCCGATCTGTTAATCGCACAAGCCGGGATTTGTAAGGCAGGCGCGGCATGGCTACCCTTCGATATGGATGTGCCTGTCGAGCGCATTCAGGTCTGTCTAGACGATGCACAAGCCAAGGGAATTGTGACCAGCACAGACTGGGCAGCGCAGTTGACCCAACTGGCTCAGACCGTGTGGCCTGTGGCCGAGCTGAACCAGCCAACGAATTTACCACCTGTGATGCAGCGTGCGGCGCGCTCCGATCCGGCCTATATTATTTATACTTCGGGTTCGACCGGAAAACCCAAAGGGATTGTGATTGAACAATCCAATATTTGTCATTTCTTACGTTCTGAAAACTCAGTGCTGGGAGTTCGGCATGACGATAAAGTCTATCAAGGCTTTTCAATTGCCTTTGATATGTCTTTTGAAGAGGTCTGGATTTCATATCTGGTGGGGGCCAGCATCTGGATTGCACCCAAAGATCTGGTAACCGACCCAGAGCGTTTATGTAAAGCGCTACAGCAGCACAACATCACGGTGCTGCATGCAGTTCCAACCTTACTGGCTTTATTTCCAGAAGATGTACCCAACCTTCGGATTATCAATTTAGGCGGTGAAATGTGCCCCGAAGCACTGGTTGCACGTTGGGATTTACCGCATCACCAGATTTTTAATACCTACGGACCTACAGAAACTACGGTTACTTCAAGTCTGGCACGGGTCTATGCCAACGAACCGGTGACCATTGGGGTGCCATTACCGAACTACGGGATGTTGGTACTCAATGACCAGCTTGAGCTGGTGCCACAGGGCGAAGTGGGCGAATTGTGTGTTTTTGGACCAAGTGTCGGACGTGAATATCTCGGGCGACCGGAACTTACGGCAGAAAAATTTATTCAAAACACGTGGGCCAACAACGAGCACGAACTCAAACTTTACCGTACCGGTGATTTGGCGCGTCTGGATGAAAACGGACAGATTCAATGCCTTGGCCGTGCCGATGATCAGGTCAAAATTCGTGGCTTTCGTGTCGAACTGGGTGAAATTGAAGCCAGCCTGTGTGATTTAAACGGCATCGGAACCGCGGCCGTGGTGCTGCGCCGTGACGACGATATGGACCAGTTGGTGGCTTTTATTGTTCTCGATCAGGAACAAAAAGACCGCATTCAGGTGAAGGACATTCGTGCCTATTTAAAAGCACGCTTACCGGCCTACATGGTGCCGAACCGCTTTGAACTGGTCGATCAGGTACCACGTCTACTTTCTGGTAAAATTGATCGTAACGCGCTGCGCAAACTAGAGTTAAGTCAGCACATCGATAGCGCAGTATCTGACGAGCCACAAAACGAAGCCGAACAGATTTTATTTGATTGTCTGGCGAAAATTTTTCCGAATCAGGCCATTCAGCTTTCGGCAGATTTTTTTGATGATTTAGGTGGGCACTCGCTACTGGCTGCCGTTTTAACTTCGCATTTGCGTGAATATCCGCAATATGCACAAATGACCATTCAAAATATTTACCAGCTTCGTAAAGTCGGCGCGATCAGTCAGTTTATGCTGCAACAGGCCAAGCAGCAGCAAATGCGTGAAGTCAAAGCCTATCATATCGATAATGCCAAACGTATCCGCTGTGGTGTGGCACAAATGATGGTGATTCCAGTCTTGATTGGCTTGACCATTTTGCAATGGTTGGCGCCATTTTTTAGCTACCATTACTTTACGGGAAGTCCGGGTGACAGCGTGCTTCGCGCCATGGGAATTTCGCTCGGTGTATATGTGCTTAGCCTGATCCTCAGTTTTGCCATTTCAATTGTGGGCAATCGTTTACTGTTAAAAGGCATTCGTCCGGGCCAGTATCCACTCTGGGGCAAAACGTATTTCCGCTGGTGGTTGGCAGATCGTTTAAAAGGCATTGCGCCGCATTATTTGCTGGCAGGTTCAACACTCAATAATCTGTATCTGAAAGCTTTGGGTGCCAAGATTGGACAAAACGTTCATATCGGATCGGTGCATATCCGTATGCCTAATCTGTTAACCATTGAAGATGGGGTCAGTGTGGGTTCGCAGGTCAATCTGGAAAATGCCAAAATTGAGCAAGGTCAGTTGGTACTCGGCAAAATCCGCTTGCAAAAAGAAAGCTATGTCGGTTCGTACAGTGTGCTTGAAGAAAATACCGAACTGCAAGAGTACGCCCATTTAAATGCGCTCTCTGCCTTAAGTAACGGTAAAACCGTGCCCGCTTTTGAAGTGTGGGATGGTGCACCAGCACGCTATAGCAAGCAGTTAGATGTTGCGCATTTGCCTTCACGTGCCCAAGCATCGGCAGGGCGTAAAGTAGTAGAGCTGGGTTATTACGCCTTAAGCGTGGTATTTATTAGCTGCTTGTTTTTCATTCCGATTTTCCCAAGTTTTATTTTGGTCGATTGGTTTGATGTGAACTACTTTCACGGTATTTTGCAGGCATCCAACAGTGTGTCTACCGCGTTTCGTTACTTCCTGTTTGCCATTCCGGCCAGTGCGGTCATGGTGGTGTTTACCGCACTCTTTGCTGCACTGCTACGAAAATTGATCTTGCCGAATTTAAAAGCAGGTACCTATTCGTTACACAGTGGTACTTATTATCGTAAATGGTTTGCTACCCAGATTTTTGAAACCAGTTTGCAAACCCTTCACGGCCTCTTTGCCACGATTTATGCGCCTGCTTGGTTTCGCCTTATGGGTGCCAAGGTTGGACGTGACAGCGAAGTCTCGACTGCAACCGGTGTGGTGCCCGAACTATTGTCATTGGGTGACGAGAGCTTTATTGCCGATGCAGTCATGCTTGGTGATGAAGAAATTAGCCGCGGCTGGATGGTATTGCAGCCGACCGTGATTGGTTGCCGTAGTTTTGTGGGCAACAGTGCTTACATTGCCGACGGTACGAGCTTGCCAGATGGTGTACTGATTGGCGTGCAGTCAAAAATTCCAGAGCACGATGTTTTAAAAAGTGGTGAAACTTGGTTTGGTTCGCCTGCACTACGCTTGCCTGCGCGCGAATCGGTTGGTGAATTTCCAGAGCATCTTACTTTCCGTCCAAGCCTTGGTCGTCGCTTCATGCGCGGTATAATTGAAGGGTTACGCATTGTATTGCCGCTGGCCTTCTCCATTGGCATGGGTTACATGATTGTATTGTCTGTGATTGACCACGTGGTACATCAGGGCTGGGCAATCGGGTTACTGACTCTAGCGGTGTCTGGTGTGGTGTACGGCATTGCCAGCTTCTTGGTGATTGTATTGCTGAAATGGGCATTGATTGGTCGTTATACGCCGCGTTCAGCCCCGATGTGGACCATGTTTGTATGGGTGAGTGAGGGCATTACCAGCCTGTACGAATCGATCGCGATACCAAACTGCCTCAACTATGTGCGCGGTACGCCGTTACTCCCAGCCTTGATGCGCTTATTGGGCGTTAAAGTGGGTAAGCAGGTGTATATGGACACCGCAGACATTACCGAATTTGACTGTGTCTCGATTGGAGATTACAGCGAACTCAATAGCTTTAGTGGGCCGCAAACACATTTGTTTGAAGATCGCATCATGAAAATCGGTCGTGTGGAAATTGGGCAGCATGTGACCGTACATTGTCGCAGTATCGTGCTGTACAATGCTGAGGTGGGCGATCAAAGCTTACTTGGGCCACTGACCTTGGTCATGAAAGGCGAAAAAATTCCGGCACAATCGGCCTGGATCGGCTCACCGGCACAGCCGTGGACCAATGGATAAGTACACAGTAATAGCAAAAAAAAGATGCCTCAAGGGGCATCTTTTTTTGTACTAATATTTTTAGTTCAGTACGTTTTGATCCAGCAATAGCTGTGCTTCACGCAGACTTAAACTGCCTTCATAAATGGCACGACCAGTAATGGCACCTAAAATTCCCGGCTGGCCTTTGAGCAAACGCACGTCGTCCAGATTGGTCACACCGCCTGAGGCAATCACAGGTAGGCCAGAATACTGCGCCAAATGAACGGTCTGTTCTACGTTAACGCCTTGCATCATGCCGTCACGCGCAATATCGGTATAGACAATGCTTGATACGCCTGCATCTGCAAAGCGTTTGGCTAAATCGGTGGCCTTCACGTTGGTCACATTGGCCCAGCCATCGGTTGCCACCATGCCATCTTTGGCATCGATGCCCACAATGATATGACCGGCAAACTGTTTGCAAGCCTGCTCAACAAACTCAGGCTCTTGCACAGCTTTGGTTCCAATAATCACAAAGGAAACGCCAGCATCGAGATAATGCTCAATGGTTTCAAGTGAACGAATACCACCACCAATTTGAATTGGCAGTTCAGGCTGAGCTTTGGCAATCGCTTCAACGACAGGCTTATGAATTGGCGTACCTGCGAAAGCGCCGTTTAAATCGACCAAATGTAAGCGACGCGCGCCTTCATTGACCCAATGCTGTGCCGTTGCCACCGGATCGTCAGAGAAAACGGTATCGTCTTCCATACGGCCTTGTTTTAAGCGAACACATTTACCATCTTTCAGGTCAATTGCAGGGATGATCAGCATGTTTTCGTTCCTTGCATCATCATGTAACTAAAATTTGATCCATCTTAACAAACTAATTGCAAATCGCTAAGCCCATAAGTATCGGTTTTTCGCGAAATCAGCTGCTTAAACGTGTCGAATGCTGGACTGGCAATGTATCTGGCTGAAACACCGTCGCGCGCTCGGTATATTCTTGATACGAGCTGAACATGCTGGTACTAAAGCCAACAATAAACAGAATCGGCAACAGCACCAGATACATCCAGCCCATTACTTTTTCCCAGCCCGGTGTGCCACGCGGCAGACCAAATCGGTTGGCGCCTGTATCGCCCTTGGCAAACAGTAAATACAGCACCAAAATTGCATTAATCAGCGGCACAATAAACAACAGAGACAACCAGCCACTGTGGTTACGGTCGTGCAGTCGGCGGATCATAAAAATAAAGCTATAAAATAAAAACACCACATAGCAGGCAATCAGCAATAACGTGCTGATCAATTGCACGGCTGTCGATTCAGAAGGAAAACTTGTAAAAATCAGACTAATAACCAGAACGGCAACCACTACCAAAATGGTAGAGAGCAGGCTCCATGCTGCAAAGGACAAACGGCCCATACGGCCTCGGGAGTTTAAAGGGCGATCAATGCTGCCAGGTAGGGCAGGCGGAGTATTATCAGGTATCGTCATTTTTATAGGCCTTTTCATCAATGCTATTGTTATGGAAATGATTTAATCAGTAAAAATATAGTCAAACATACCATTCAAAAATGTTATTGCTGCCACTTCGCCCGATCTTAGGCGAAGTGACTAAAAAAGGTTTAGATGTTCCATTCCACAAAGTTTTTGAGCAGTTGCAAGCCTGCGGTATGACTTTTTTCTGGGTGGAACTGCGTGGCAAACAGGTTGTCTTTGTGTATTGCCGTACAAAATTGCAGACCATAGTTACAGGTTGCTGCAATCACGTCGTGCTGCTTTGGCTCAACGTAGTAACTATGCACAAAATAAAAACGGGCATCTTGCTCAATGTTGTTCCACATTGGATGGCTCGGATCGCCCTGATGGACCTGATTCCAGCCCATATGCGGTACTTTAAGGCCATCGATATCGGGGAAGTGCTTCACTACACCTTCAAAGATACCCAGCGCATCCGCTCCGCCATTTTCTTCCGAACGCTCAAGCAAAGCTTGCATGCCCACACAAATCGCCAGTACCGGTTTATTAAATGCAGCATGACGCACGACTTCGTCAATACCGGCATCACGCATACCTTGCATACAATCACGCATTGCACCAACACCCGGAAAGACAATTTTATCGGCTTTGGCAATCAGTTTTGGGTCATTGGTCACATCGACCGTAGCCCCCACATGCTCAAGCGCTTTTGCCGCAGAGTGTAAATTTCCCATACCATAATCGAGAAGGGCTACACGGGTCATTACAGGCTCCCTTTGGTCGATGCAATGGTACCTGCCGCACGCGGATCGATTTCACAGGCCATACGCAGGGCACGGGCAAAGGCCTTAAATACGCTTTCGATTTGATGATGGCTGTTTTTGCCTTTGAGATTGTCGATATGAAGTGTCATCAGGGCATGATTGACAAAGCCTTGGAAAAATTCGGAAAACAAATCCACATCAAAGCTGCCAATGCGAGCGCGCGTAAACGGAATATCCATGAACAGACCCGGACGGCCAGACAGATCGACCACCACACGCGATAAGGCTTCATCGAGCGGTGCATAAAAATGACCGTAGCGACGTAAACCTTTTTTATCTCCCAAAGCCTGTGCAAAGGCTTGGCCTAAGGTGATACCACAGTCTTCGACAGTATGATGGTCATCGATCTCCAGATCGCCATCACAGTGAATATCAATATCAAATAGTCCATGTCGCTTGATTTGATCAATCATATGGTCTAAAAATGGAACTCCAGTGTTCAGTGTACCCTGACCCGATCCGTCGAGGTTCAAACGAACTCGAATCTTGGTCTCATTGGTATTTCTTACCACTTCACTGATACGTTCTGTCATGGACACGTTCCTCAAAAAACGTCAAAAATGATGAATATAAAGATCAATTCGCTGTGACAAAAAAAGTGACAGCACCATCGCTTGCTCAGGAGGGTTAATCAATGCCTATAACCGTACATGCTTATACTTCACTCGAAAACGAAGAAATGCGCACCCAGCTTGAGCGACTGTACGATACAAGTCCTGAATTTGGTGACGGGCAAGATGCAGTTGAACAATTAGAGCAAAATCTGGCTCAGTATACCACGGTTTATACAGCCGAATTTAACAGCAAGATTATAGGTGCAATCTGGTGTACAGGACAAGGAGAAAGCAAGATTCTTGAATATGTGGTGGTGCATCCAGCCAATCGTGGCCGAGGTGTCGCCGAGCGCTTGGTCAGCGAGGCATGCCGCCTTGAAGAAGAAAAAGGTGTAAACAGTTTTGAGCCGGGCTGTGGGGCCATTCACCGCTGTTTGGCGCATATTGGCAAACTATCGACTTGATCGGAGCTATTTATTGAGTGGTTTGGTTTAAAAATAGCCGCTTAAATAAAAAAACGCGTAACTGACTTGACCTTTGATGACGAAACCTGTTTAATACGCCCCATCGGCGCGATAGCTCAGTCGGTAGAGCAACGGATTGAAAATCCGTGTGTCGGCAGTTCGATCCTGCCTCACGCCACCATATATTTGAAAGTTTCTAATCCCTGATCCCATCAGGGATTTTTTTTGGGCGAAATTTTACGCAGTTAGTTAAAAAATCACGATTTTTTGTTGACTAATGCCGACAGATACGGCTTAATACATCCCATCGGCGCGATAGCTCAGTCGGTAGAGCAACGGATTGAAAATCCGTGTGTCGGCAGTTCGATCCTGCCTCACGC